>DASZZG010000137.1:0-4425 GCA_035543355.1 Solirubrobacteraceae bacterium
CGCTCCCTGCTGCGGCGCTCCCACCGCCTGCGGGGGCGCCGGCGCCCCCGCCGGGTGGGCGGCGGCGCGAGCCGCTGCGATCGAGCCGACGACGGTGCTCTCGGATCGCTTCAAAGCGACCTGCGGATAGAGCCCGAGAGCGAGGATCGCGAGCACCAGCGGCGCGATCACCAGCCCGTCGGCAAGACCCAACTCACGTGATTGCACGCGCTCGCCGACGCGGTTGTGCACCGTGCGAATGAAGGCGCGCAGCATGTAGACCGCCGCCAGCGCGACACCGGTGAAGGCGACCGCGGCGATCACGAGCTTGGACTGGAACACGCCCAACAGGATCAGGAACTCGCCGACGAAGTTCGACGAGCCCGGCATCGCCAGCGTCGCGAGTGCGACGATCAGGAAGAGCCCCGCCAGCACCGGCGCGCGCAGCGCGGCACCGCCCATGTCACGCAGGTCCTCGGAGCCACCGGCACGCGCAGCGAGGACCGCGATGATGAAGAACAGCGGCGCGGTCACAAGCCCGTGGTTGACCATCTGCAGGATCGCTCCCTGAGCGCCCTCGGGTCGCAGCGAGAAGATCCCGAGCGTGATGAACCCGAGCTGTGCGATCGACGAGAAGCCGACGATCAGGCGGAGGTTGGTCTGCGTGAAGGCCATCGCGGATCCGTACAGGATCGATGCCAGCGCGATCAGCAAGAGCAGCGTCTGGAAGTGCGCCGAGGCACCGGGGAAGAGCGGCAGGACGACGCGCAGGAACCCGTAGGCGGCGACCTTCGAGAGCACTCCCGAGAAGACGGCGACGACCGGGATCGGCATCGCCCGGTAGCCGTCCGGTAGCCAGCCGTGCAACGGAAAGGCCGGCATCTTGACCAGGAACGCGGCGGCGAACAGCAGGAAGATCCATTCCTGCGAGCCTTCGCTCAGCGGCAGTGCCGCGAGCTTCGACAGCTCGAAGGTCAGGTGGCCACCGTCGGGCGTCGCGAGCACGGCGGTGGCGATCGCCCCCGCGAGCATCAGCAGCGATCCGACCAGCGTGTAGATCACGAGCTTCGTCGTCGCGCGCACGCGGTCGCGTTCGCCCCACATTCCGATCAGGAAGTAGAACGGCACCAGCATCAGGTCGAAGAAGACGACGAACAGCGCGAGGTCCTGCGCGCAGAAGGCGCCCAGCACGGCCGCCTCGGCGAGGCCGAGCTGGAAGTAGAAGAGCCGCGCGCGCTCCCACTCGCGCAGGTTCGCGGCAAGCGTCGCGGCGGCGAACAGCAGCGCGGTCAGCCCGATCAGGAAGAGGTTGAGCCCGTCGAGGCCGAGCTTGTAGTGGATCCCCAGCTGCGAGATCCAGACGACGTTCGTCTCGTGCTGGAGCCCCGCGTGCCCAGACTTGAAGTCGACGATGTAGTAGATCGCGAGGCCGACCACCCCGAGCGCGCCCACGAGCGTCGCGCGCGCCGCCGCGCGCGGGCTCACCAGCGCGCCCACCAGCGCGGCGAACAGCGGCAGCCAGATCAGGATCGAGAGCGGCATGTCAGTTGGGGGCCACTTAGGCGCTCTGGATCAGGAAGTAGAGGGCGACGACGACGAGGCCGAAGACGAGCAGCCCCGCATAGACGCGCAGGAAGCCGTTCTGCGCTGCGCGCACCGCGGCCGAGCCGGCGCGCACCACGCCCGTCGTGCCCGAGATCAGCACGCCGTCCACGAACACCCGCTCGAACGTCGACTGGGCGAAGCGCCCGAACAACGCGGCCGGGCGGACGAACGCGAGGTCGAGCAGCTCGTCGAAGTACCACTTGTGCGCGAGGAACGTGTGCAGCGGCTCCAAGCGCCGGCGCAGATTCTCCGCGAGGCCGGGTCGCCGCACCCACACGTAATAGGCGATCGCGATCCCGACGATTCCAAGGATCGCCCCGAGCGTCAGCCCGATGCCGAGCAGGCCGTCCGACGGATGGCGCTCATACAGTGCGGAGTCGGCGAAGGTCGGGCGCAGGAACTGCTCGATCGCATTGTCGACGTGCGGGATCTGCAACAGCCCGTCACCCACGGCCCCGACGGCCAGCAGGCTCATCGCGACCTTCATGTTCAGCGAGCGCTCGGCGATGTGATGCTCGGGGCCCGGGAACCCGACGTCTGTGTCCTCGATCTCGCCGGTGGCCGGGTTGCGGTGGACGTCGGAGTGGTGGATGTGACCGGCCTCGAGCTCGGCGGCCTCGGGCACGGGAGGGCCGAGGAACGCGCGGAAGATCATCCGGAACGTGTAGACGGCGGTCATCAGCGCGCCGACGTAGCCGAGCACGTAGAGCGCCCAGTGCCAGCCGCCGCGGTCGCCGACGATCAGCAGGATCTCGTCCTTGGAGAAGAAGCCTGAGAAGGGCGGCACCCCGCTGAGCGCCAGCCCGCCGATCACGAAGCAGGCGAAGGTGAACGGCATCGCGCGGCGGAAGCCGCCCATCCGGTCGAGCGACTGCTCACCCGCCATCGCGGCGATGATCGATCCGGCCGCCATGAACAGGAGCGCCTTGAAGAACGCATGGGTGAACAGGTGAAACAGGCCGGCCGCATACGCGCCCACGGATACGCCCATGATCATGTAGCCGATCTGCGACATCGTCGAGTAGGCGATCACGCGTTTGAGGTCGGTCACCACGAGGCCGATCGTCGCCGCGATCAGCAGCGTGGCGCAGCCGACGATCGCGCCGACGTCGGCCGCCGTCGGCGCCAGCTCGAACAGCGGATGCATGCGCGCGATCAGGTAGACGCCCGCCGTCACCATGGTCGCGGCGTGGATCAGCGCCGAGACCGGCGTGGGTCCCTCCATCGCGTCGGGCAACCACGTGTGCAGCGGCACCTGCGCGGACTTTGCGAAGGCCCCGACCAGGAGCAGGATGCAGCCGGCGACGAGGCTCGGGTCGTTGGTGGAAAAGGCGTTGCCGACGTCGCGGAAGGTGTGAAGCAGGTCCAGCGTGCCCGTGCCGCGGAAGATGAAGTAGGTCCCCAACACGAGCCCGATGTCGCCGACGACGTTGATCACGAACGCCTTGATTCCCGCCTGGGTCGCGGTGCTGCGCCGGTACCAGAACGAGATCAGCAGGTAGGACGCTGCGCCGACGAACGCCCAGCCGACGATCAGCACGATGAAGTTGCCCGCCAGCACCAGTAACAGCATCGAGAAGACGAAGTAGTTGAGGTACGCGAAGAAGCGGCGGTAGCCGGCGTCTGACGCCATGTAGGAGATCGAGTAGAGGTGAATCAGCGTCGAGACGCCGCTGACCACCAGCGCCATGAACAGCGACAGCGGGTCGACCAGGATCGACAGCTGAGCGTCGACGCCGGCGGTGCGCGCGTAGTCCCACGCGACCGAGACCAGCTGGCGGTGATCGGGCGCGTGGTGCTCGAGCGCGAGCAGCGCCAGCACCGAGGCGACGAAGGAGACGCCGATCGCCGCTGTGCCGATGACGCCCGCCGAGCGCCCGCGGAGCCCGCGCCAGCCGAGCGCGATCACCAGCATGCCGGCCAGCGGCGCGCAGAGAATGATCCACGCGAAGATCGTCGGGCTGGCGCTCAACCCTGCAGCTCCCGCATCTCGTCGACGTCGAGCGGCAGCCGCCGGCGGTACATCGCGACGATCAGGCCGAGGCCGATCGTCACCTCACAGGCGGCGACGACCATCACGATGATCGCGAAGATCTGGCCGGCGCTCGTCCCGGTCATGCGCGCAAACGCGATCAGCGCGAGGTTCGAGCCATTGAGCATCAGCTCGAGGCAGAGGAGTATGACCAGCGGGTTGCGGCGCACCAGCACTCCTGCGGCGCCGATGCTGAAGATCAGCGCCGAGACGACCAGGTACCAGGCGATGTTCATCGCGGGCTCACCGCTTCACCAACCGATTCCCGCGCCGCCCGCCGCCCGCGGGTCGCCGGCCTTGGGGCCGTCGTGCCCCGCTGTTGCCTCGCGCTGCGATCCTGCGCGCTCGGCGATCTCTAGCTCGGCGTCGTCCTCGAGGCCGCCGCGCCGGCGTGCCAGCACCACCGCTCCGACCGCCGCGACCAGCAGCAGGAACGAGGCGACCTCGAACGGCAGCAGGAACTGAGTCAGCAGGAAGCGGCCGATCCGTGCCGGCGTGCCGAAGCTGGGGTCGTATGCGGCGCCCCTCGTGCCGATCGCCTTCAGGCCCGACCCGAGCATCGCGATCGACAGCTCGGCGAACAGCATCAGCGCGAACGCCGGGGCCGCGACGCGCAGCCCCGGGCCAGGCGTGCGCAGCGGCTCGTCGGCGCCGCCGATGTAGGCGACGACGAAGACGTAGAGCACCATCACCGCGCCCGCGTAGACGATCACCTGGGCGGCGGCGACGAACTCCGCGCGCAGCAGCAGGAACAGCGCGGCCAGCGAAAGCAGGTGCGAGACCAGCGCCAGCACCGAGTAGAACGGGTT
>DASZZG010000138.1:0-5711 GCA_035543355.1 Solirubrobacteraceae bacterium
CGCCGCTCAAGGCGACGATCGTCAACACGAGGCCGACGAAGACCCAGAAGAGGATGAACGCGAGGCCCGCCACGGATCGCCTTTATACCGCGCCCGAGGGCGTCAGCGCCTGCGGCCTCTGCCAAAGCTGACGATCGCAGGCGCGACAGCACGGAAGTCGGCGGCCCCGTCGCGGTCGGCGCCGGAGTTCGCCGGGACGTCCGGGGATCGTAGTTGGGCGAGGTCGGCGAGCTCGACGTCGAGCTCAGGCGGTGGTTGAAGCGCGCGCATACGCTCGACGAGCACGTTGATGCCGCCGCCGGCGGCGGGCGGGCGTTCGAGCCGCCCCTCTGCGAGCACCAGCGGCTCGCTGCGAACCACCGGGCCGAGGGACTCGTAGACCCGCGGCGCGATGATCAGGTTGGCGGTGCCGTACTCGTCCTCGATCAGCATGAAGACGACTCCCTTGGCGGTTCCCGGGCGCTGGCGCGCGACGACGATGCCCGCCACGGCCACTCGCGTTCCGTGAGACAGCTTGCGCAGATCCTCACTGGTCTGCGTGCCTGCATCGAGCTGCGGGCGCAGCAGCGCGAGGGCGTGGGTCGCGATCGTCACCCCTGTCGTCGAGTAGTCGGCGATCAGCGTCTCCCACGGACTCAGCTCGCGCAGCGGCGGCGATGCAGGCAGTTCGAGCGGCAGGGCAAGCTGCGTGCCCTTCGGGACAGGCTCACCCCGAGTCGCGACGCCAAGCTCCCAGAGCGCCGCCCGCCGTCGCGCTCGGACTGACCGCACTCCTGCGAGCAGTGAGTCGCACGCCCCGGCCCAGGCCAGCTGCGCCAGCGCCGGCCGGCCCGCACCGGTGCGCGCGGCAAGCTCGGCGATCCCGCGAAAGGGGCCCTGCTCGGCTCGTGCTGCTACCAGCGCGTGAACGTCTGAGGCACGCACTCCGCCGACGTAGCCGAGACCCAGGCGGACCGATCCCGCAGGCGTCACCGTGCATTCGGCCTCGGAGGCGTTCACGTCCGCCTCCAGCAACTCGATTCCCCGGCGCTGCGCGTCGTGGACGAGAGCGTCGGGCGGGTAGAAGCCCATCGGCTGCTCGTTGAGCAGTGCGCAAAGGAATTCGGGGCCATGGTGTATGGACAGCCAGGTCGACTGGTAGGCCAGCAGGCCGAAGGCCGCGGCGTGCGACTTGGGAAAGCCGAAGCCCGAGAAGCCTTCGACCATCCGCCAGACGCCCTCGGCGGTCGCAGCGTCGACATCCGCGTGGCGCGCCTGGGCGCCGGCGATGAACTTGCGCTTGAACGCCGCCATCGCCGCCTCCGAGCGACGCCGGCTCATCGCACGCCGCAGTCCCTCGGCCTCGCCTGGCGCGAATCCCGCAAAGGCCTGGGCTACCTCGAGCACCTGGTCCTGGAAGATGATCGTCCCCAGCGTTTCTGCGAGCACGGGCTCGAGCGAGGCGTGCGGGTACGGGATCTGAAAATCGGGGTCTTCTCGCAGCCGCTGGCGATGCGCGATGTAGGGGTTTACGGCGCCGCCGAGGATCGGCCCCGGGCGCACGATCGCCACCTGGATGACGAGATCGTCCAGCGTCGCCGGACGAGTGCGCAGCAGCGACTGCATCTGCGCGCGACTCTCGATCTGGAAGACGCCGACGGTCTCGGCACGCTGGATCGCCGCGAACGTCGCTGGATCGTCGTGGGGGATTCGCGAGAGGTCGATCCGTTCGCCCTGGCGCTTGGCGATCAGCTCCACGCAGCGCTCGACCGCGGACAGCATCCCGAGGCCGAGCAGGTCGATCTTGAGAAATCCGGCGTCGGAGCACGAGTCCTTGTCCCATTGCGCGATCTGGCGTCCGGGAGGCGCGCTTGACGATCCGGCCGGCTGCGCCGCGGGAATGACCGGGCAGCAGTCGATCAGCGGGCGCGTCGAGACGATCATCCCGCCGGGGTGCTGCGAGAGATGGCGCGGCAGGCCGTAGGCGTCGGCGGCGAGCTTGGCGAGCCAATCCCAGCGACTACGGCCGGCCGTCTCGGGGCCGAGCGCAGCCTCGATGTCGGAGCGCACATTCGCAGCCCCCCAGCCCTCGGAGCCGCGGGCCACGCGCTCGATCTCGCCCGCCGGCAACCCGAGCGCCTTGCCGAGCTCGCGAATCGCGCCGCGCGACCGGAAGGTCGGGAACGTCGCCACCAGCGCCGAGCGCTCGCGGCCGTAGCGCTCGTGCACGCGCGGCAGCAGCACCTCGCGGATGTCACGCGGGAAGTCGAGGTCGATATCCGGGAGCGCGTCCAGCTGCTCGTTGAGGAAGCGGCCCAGCAGCAGGCGGTTGGCGATCGGATCGACGTGCGAGAGCCCGCTCAGGTAACAGATGATCGAAGAGCAGGAGGAGCCGCGCCCGCGGCCGGGCGGCAGCAGGGCGCGCACCGAATCGGCGCCGCGCACCTCGATCGCCACCTCGCGCGCCAGCTCGAGCATGTCGTGGTGCAGTAGGAAGAAACCGGCGAGCCCCAGTGTCGAGATCAGCGCCAGCTCCTGCTCGAGGCGAGCCAGCGCCTCGGAGCGGTGGCGATGCCCTCGCGGGTAACGCCGCTCGAGACGTTCGCGGCAGAGCTCGGCGAGCCGGCGGTCCGACCGCTCCTCCTCCGCGCCCGGATAGCGGTAGCCGAGGTCGCGATCGAGGTCGAAGCGCAGGCGTTCAGCGAGCTCGATCGTCTCGGAGACCGCCTCCTGGTGCTCGGGGAAGCGAGCGGCCATCGCCGACGGCGAGGCCAGCACGTGGGTGTGGTTGCCGCGGCGCAGCGGCTCCGACGCATCGAGCGTGGTGTGCTCGCGCAGCGCGACGAACGCGTCCTGCAGCCGCGCGCGGGCAGGCGTGTGCGCGTGGACGTTTCCGCTCGCCACGCAACGCACGCCCAGCCGGCGCGCAAGCCCGGTCAGCGCGCGATTGCGCGCGCGGTCGTGGCGCTCGAAGGGTCGCTGCAACTCGACCCGGAAACGGTCGCGGCCGAAGGCTTCCAGCAGCAGGCGCAGGCTGCGCTCGTCGCGGACCCCGCGTCCGGCGCAGCCCGACAGGCAGACGACGCCTGCCGAATGCTCTAGCACCGCTTCGAGCGATACCGCGGCGGGCTGCGGCGGGCCGGGATGGTCGCGCGTTCGCGCATGCGCGAGCGTGATCAGGCGGCAGAGGCTCGACCAGCCACGGGCGTCCTGGACCAGCAGGGTCAGGTGGCGGCCGCTGCCGGCGAGGTCGACCTCTGCGCCGTGGATCGCGCGCACTCCCAGCGCCCGTGCCGCATGGGCGAACTCGAGCGAGCCGGCGACGCTGTTGTGGTCGGTCAGCGCGAAGGCGGAATACCCCAGCTCCGCCGCGGCGGCAGCCAGCTCCTCCGGCATCGAGGCGCCGTCGAGGAAGGAGTAGGCGGAATGGCAATGCAGCTCGACGTATCCGGTCATGCGAACGTATGTTCCTACTCGATTAGGATGGATATGGCCTTGATGCGGTCTGGGTCCGCCACCTTCACGCTCATCGGCTGATAGCCGGGCTCCGCCACACGGCGGCTTGATCCCAAGGACCCCAGGACGTTCTGCCACGCCGAAACCTGGCCAGCCGCTTCGTTCGAGGATGTCTCGTCGGAGCCTAGCCAACGATGCAGATTATTGACATATGCTTCAATACAATGTATCGTTGGCAAATGCCCGAGTCCCGCGACGCACAGGTCATCGAGCTGTTCCACCTGGCCTTCCTCCAGGTCCTCCAGGCACGCCTTGACCAGAGCCGTTACGTGCTGAAGGGAGGCGCCAATCTCCGTTTCTTCTTCGACAGCGTGCGCTACTCCGAGGACATCGACCTCGATGCCACAGGGATCGAGCCCTGGGCACTCGAAGAGAAAGTTGACAGCGTGCTTGCCTCCCCAACGATGGAAGCAGTGCTGCGCAGTGGAGGTCTGGTTGTCGGCGACTTCACCAAGCCCAAGCAGACCAACTCAACGCAGCGCTGGAAGGCTTCGATTGGGGTCGCCGGAAAGCGCGCCCCCGTTCGCACCAAGATCGAGTTCAGCCATCGAAACGGCGAGACGCGGCACGTTCTGGAGCCGGTGGCTGGACGGATTGTCGCTCCCTACGCGCTGCGGGCGCCGACCGTGGCGCACTACAAAGCGGACGCCGCCACCGAGCAGAAGATCGAGGCTCTCGCGGGGCGCTCGGAGACACAGGCCCGAGATGTCTTCGATCTCGACCTGCTTCTGCGCCGAGCGCCGATCACGGCCGCTGCGATCGATTCGCAGCTTCTCAAGCACGCCGCTGACCGAGCTCTCGACCTGCCTTTTGAAGCCCTTCGTGACCAGGTGCTGCCGTTTCTTGATCCCGAGGTTGCCGATCTCTATGACAAGGCCGCGTGGGAACAGATGCAGGTGTTCGTCGCCGACAGCTTGCTGGAGGCCCAATGAGAGCGACTGACGCGTACGGCGAGCTGCTGCGCATCGACCAACCGATCGTCGAGACGGGCGAGGCGGCCACGCGGCTGCATACATCCGTCTCAAACGCAAGCCACGTCCTGCGCTCGATGGAGGAAGCCGGTCTCGTACGACGCCTACGACACGGCCTCTGGGCCCTTCGCTCTGACGTCGACCCATTCAGCGTCGCGCCCTACCTGACGGCGCCCTTCCCGGCCTACGTGTCGTTGTGGTCTGCGCTCGCCCACCACGACATGATCGAGCAGATCCCGCGCGACATCTCCGTCGCGTCGCTGGATCGAACGCGACGCGTCTCAACCGCGATCGGCACCTATTCGATTCACCATCTCGTCCCTGAACTCTTTGACGGCCACCGCGGCTCGCAAGAAGATGGGTATCTCGCGACGCCGGAGAAGGCCCTGTTCGACACTGTTTACGTCCGCGCGCCGCGTGGCGCCCGGGTCTTCTTCCCTGAGCTCTCGTTGCCGGAGGACTTCGAGGAGAGCCAACTAGACGTGTGGACCCGGCGGATCGCGGCCCCACGACTGCGAACGCTCGTATCACGCGGGCTCGAAGAAGCGCTACGCCAAGCGTCGCGTGAAACCGGGCACCGCGTCGGAGGCGAGCTCTAACGGCAGCGTCGGAGCTGCCCCGCCGCCGGGGCCTACGCCGGCGAGGCGAGCTCTCGACGAGGACAATGACGCTCGGCTGCCGGCTTGCTCAGGCTGCGGGTACGAGGGAACCCGCCATGCCCAGCGAACGTACGGCGCGAGCGCGCCAAAACCGCGCCCAACACCAGGACACTCATATCCATCCTAATCGAGCAGGAACGTATGTTCACATAACTCTTGGCCGCTGGTTAGTTGGCCACCGTGGCCACGATCCGGCGCGCGCCGCGCACGGTCAGCGAATCGTGAAGCCCTTGCGTTGCACGGGGCCGGTGCGTCCGAGGTCGTCCGTCGAGCGCACGGCAAGCTCGTAGCGCCCGGGAGGCAGGCGGACGTGCTTGGCGAACGACCACTTCGCCACGGTCGCGCCCCGGCGGATGTGGGCACGCAGGAACACGGGCACGGTGCACGGCGCCGCGCGACCGAGACGGCCCTTGTCCGAGAGGAACGCGCAACGGTCACCCACGAGCCGCGCGAGCGCCAGCTCGACGCTCGCCACCTCGACCCCGGAGCAGTTGGTCTCGCGCGCGCGTCCGCTGAGCAAGACGCGACGCCGCGATGCCTTCAGCGAATGTGCGCCCAGCTTCGTCCGCGGCGAGCCGTCGCAGGC
>DASZZG010000139.1:0-11111 GCA_035543355.1 Solirubrobacteraceae bacterium
AGCGCACCGTGCGTAACGAAGGCCTCGCGCTGACGCCGAGCCAGGAGCACGGCCGCCAGCTGTTCGGGATCACCTGTGGCCAATGCCACAAGCTCGCGGCCGCGCACACCGCCGGGCGGATCGGCCCCGACCTCGACAAGCTCAAGCCCAACACGCCGCTCGTCCTCGACGCAATCCAGCGCGGGCGCGCGCGCGGGATCGGGCGCATGCCCGCGGGGCTCTATCGCGGCAAGGACGCTCAAGACATCGCGAGCTTCGTCAACCGCACGGCCGGCCGGCAATAGGCCTGCGCGCCGCGCGCGAACTCCGCATTGTGCGCGTTTTTGTGTCCCAAGCTCTTATGAACGGCTGTTAGCATGCCGCCCGTAAACCGCTGAGTCCGTGCCCTGGGGCGCGGAGCGGGGGACCCAGATGTTGGGGCGAATCGCGTGTCGTCCGCGCGTAGCGTCACTCTTTCGACGCGAGCCCGTCAGCTAACCCCGTAGGCCGACGAAAGAGGTTGACATGCCTGACGCCACCGCCAGTCTCGCGCAGGAAGAAGTCGAGCAGCCGATCGCGGTGCAGCCCGCGCGGCGCCTGGTCGTGATCGGCAGCCAGGCCGCGCCCGCGCGGCCGCCGCGGCTGGTGGAGATCCAGCGCCGCCGGCCGCCTCGCCGCGCCGCCGAGCGGGTGGCCTACAGGCCCGACCGGATTGCGCTGTGGGCTGTCGTCCTCGGCGTGGTGCTCGTCCTGGCCGCCGCGGCGAGCGCCCACGGCGGGTTCTGATCCGCGACGCCTGAGAGCGCCCGCGGCCGCCAACCTGGCGACCGCGCCCGCTGGCGGTGAACCAGGCGCTCGGGTCATTCGTAGTGTCGAATAGGACCCGTCGGGTATGCGTTGCGTATGTGTACGCCCGTCGCGGGGTTGCGAGATTTGCCTCCCTACCCTACACTTATCGAAGGTAAGAACAGGCAAAAAGTAAAGCCGGTGTAAAGGCCGCTACGCGGTCAGATTTCGACGGTTTGGTGTGAAATGAAGACTCCGATGAGTAGATTTCAGGTCCACGACGACCTCACCGCCCCGGAGGGCTCGGTTCCCGTGCTCAAGGGCGCGCTGGCCACAGGTGGCCAGCTGCCGAACTTCCTCGGCGTACTGGCGGGCTCTCCGGCCGCACTCCGCGCCTACGCCCGCTTTCGCTCGGAGCTTCGCCACGGCAAGCTGGAGCTTCAGACGCTCGAGCGAATCGCACTCGCGGTCGCCGAGTACTACGGCTCCCAGCCCGGGATCGCGCTGCACTCGCGTGCGGCCCGCGCCGCCGGTCTGGGCTTCGATGAGGTGGCTCTCGCACGTGAGTTCGACTCGCTCGACGAGCGTCACGCAGCGCTGATGCGCTACCTCCGCGAGGTCGTCGAACATCGCGGTCGCGCTCCCGTTCACCTCCACGAGGAAGCGCGCGAGGCCGGTTGGGACGACGAGCAGATCCTCGAGGCGATCGCCTACGTCTCGCTCGAGGGCTTCACGGCGCTGATCAACGTGGCCGGCGAGGTTCCGGTTGACGGCTCCGCCGAAGAGTCGCGCACCGCGCGTTTGCGCGCCGCATAGACCAATGGCCCTGGGGACGCACCGCCGCGTCGCGGACCCCGACAGCGAAGCGGACGAACCGCGCCACGATGGCTGCTGTCCGCTCTACCACGAGGCCGTCGAGCTGATCGGACGCCGCTGGACAGGCGCGATCGTAAGGGTGCTGATGCCGCGCCCGATGCGCTTCTCGGCGATCGCCAATGCGGTGCCCGAGCTGTCGGATCGCCTGCTGTCCGAGCGGATGAAGGAGCTCGAAGCGCGCGGCCTGGTCGCGCGGACGGTGCTGGCCGGTCCGCCGGTCCGCGTCGAGTACGCGCTCACCCGAATGGGCCGCGACCTCGAGCCCGCGCTGAGCGAGATCGAGGCCTGGGCACACCGCTGGCTCGTCTGAGCATTCCCGCCACTGCCGACGGTCCATGCGCGTCGGCGGATCTTTGGACAGCTGGCAAATGAGGACCGGCTGCTGCTGCGCCAGACTTCCCGCCTGATGCCAATCCGATCGGCGCTCGCATGCCCCGGGCACGCGGGCGACACGCTGATCTAAGGCGATATAGGGTTGCGATTTCCACGTCCGATCGACTACTGGGGTCCAGTGAGCCGTGGGGTGAGCGGTTGGTCGCAACCCGGCGTAGGACTCGAGAGGAGTAACGCTGACGATGCCTGAAACACCAGAGTTGACCGCCATCTCCGAGCTGCTCGACAGCGATGACCCGCTGACGATCCAGGGTTACACGGGCAAGGACCAGATCGAGCCCAGGCACGTGCTCGAGATGGCCGAGTCGCAGGGTGCGCAGATGATCGACCTGAAGTTCACCGATCTTCCTGGCACCTGGCAGCACATGACGCTGTCCACGCGCGCGTTCGAAGAGGACGCGTTCACCGAGGGGCTCGGCTTCGACGGCTCCTCGATCCGCGGTTTCCAGGAGATCTCCGAGTCCGACATGTTGCTGCTGCCGGATCCAGCCACGGCGATGATCGATCCGTTTTACGAGCGGACGACGCTGTCGCTGATCTGCAACATCGTCGATCCCGTCACGCGCGAGACCTACTCGCGTGACCCGCGCCACATCGCACAGAAGGCGGAGAAGCACCTGATCGACAGCGGCATCGCAGACACCTGTTTCTTCGGGCCCGAGGCGGAGTTCTACGTCTTCGATCACGTCGCCTACGAGCAGTTCCCCAACCGGGCCTTCTACGAGGTCGATTCATCCGAGGGCTTCTGGAACACCGGTCAGCGGTCAGGTGGGGCCGGCGGCGCCGCCAACCTGGCCCACCGCCCGCGCTCGCAGGAGGGCTACTTCCCGGCCCCGCCGATGGACACGCAGGGCGATCTGCGCTCGCTGATGGTGCTCACGCTCGAGGCGCTGGGCGTCGACTGTGAGTTCCACCACCACGAGGTTGGCGGCCCCGGCCAGGGCGAGATCGACCTGCGCTTCCAGCCGCTGCTGACGATGGCCGACACGCTGATGCTGCACAAGTACGTCGTCAAGAACGTCGGGCGGGCGGCCGGCAAGACCGTGACCTTCATGCCCAAGCCGATCTTCGAGGAGAACGGCTCGGGCATGCACGTGCATCAGTCGCTGTGGAAGGGCGACGACACGCTGATGTTCGACGCCGGGGGCTACGCGCTGCTGTCCCAGCTCGCGCTCAACTATGCCGGCGGTCTGCTCGCTCATGCCAACGCGCTGCTGGCGTTCTGCGCACCCACCACGAGCTCCTATCGCCGGCTCGTGCCGGGGTACGAGGCGCCCGTGAACCTGACCTACTCCCAGCGCAACCGCTCGGCGGCCGTGCGGATCCCGCTGTACTCGAAGTCGCCGAAGGCCAAGCGTCTTGAGTTTCGCCCGCCCGACGCCGCGGCCAACCCGTACCTTGCGTTCTCGGCGCTGCTGATGGCCGGGCTCGACGGCATCCGCAACGGCACCGAGCCCTACGGGCCAGTCGACACCGACCTGTACGAGCTCTCGCAGGAAGAGCTGGCGAAGATCGACACGGTTCCGGGGTCGCTCGACGACGCGCTGGACGCGCTCGAGGCCGATCACGACTTCCTGCTCGAGGGCGGCGTCTTCACGCCCGACCTGATCGAGTCCTACATCGAGCTCAAGCGCGCCGAGGCCGACGAGGTGAGGCTGCGGCCGCACCCCTGGGAGTTCAGGCTCTACTACGACGCATAAGACATGGCCGACACGCCAATGACCGCGGATGACGTGCAGGCCGTCGTGGAGGAGCGCGATATCCGCTTCATCCGCCTCTGGTTCACCGACATCCTCGGTCAACTGAAGTCGTTCTCGATCCATCGCGAGGAGCTCGACGACGCGTTCGAAGGTGGGATGGGGTTCGACGGGTCGTCGATCACCGGCTTCAACGCGATCGAGGAGTCGGACATGATCGCGATGCCCGATCCGTCGACCTTCAGGCCGCTGCCGTGGCGCCCGGAGGAGTCGGGCGTCGCGCGGATGTTCTGCGACATCGTGACGCCGGAGCGCCATCCGTATGAGGGCGATCCGCGTCACGTGCTGCGGCGCGCGCTCGAGCGCGCGGCCGCGATGGGGTTCGACCATTTCTACGTCGGCCCCGAGCTCGAGTACTTCTACTTCCGCGATGCCAAGGGAACCGAAGTGCTCGACGAGGGCGGCTACTTCGACCTGACGACGCTCGACGCCGGCTCCGACCTGCGTCGCGAGACCGTGCTCGCGCTGGAGCAGCTCGGGATTCACACCGAGTACTCACATCACGAGGTCGGCCCGTCCCAGCACGAGATCGACATGCGCTTCGCCGACGCGCTGAAGATGGCCGACGACTGCATGACCTACCGCATCACGGTCAAGGAATACGCGCTCAAGTACGGCTGTCACGCGACCTTCATGCCCAAGCCGTTGTTCGGCGAGAACGGCTCCGGGATGCACACCCATCAGTCGCTCTTCCGCGGCGAGTCGAACGCCTTCTATGACGAGGGAGACCAGTACTTCCTGTCCGACGTCGGCAAGGCCTTCATCGCCGGCCAGCTGCGTCATGCACGCGAGATCTGCTCGATATTCGCCCAATGGGTCAACTCCTACAAGCGCCTGGTGCCGGGGTTCGAGGCGCCGGTGTACGTCGCCTGGTCGCGCCGCAACCGGTCGGCGTTGGTGCGCGTGCCCCTGTATCACCCGGGCAAGGAGGCCGCGACGCGGATGGAGCTGCGCTGCCCCGACCCGGCGTGCAATCCCTACCTGACGTTCGCGGCGCTGTTGCAGGCCGGCCTCGAGGGGATCGAGAAGGGTTACGAGCTGCCCGAGCCGATGGAGAAGAACCTCTACCACCTGGCGCCCGAGGACCGTCGGCGCCTTGGTATCGAACAGCTGCCGGAAACGCTCGGCGAAGCGATCGAGCTAACCGCCGAGTCCGAGCTTGTGCTGCGCACGCTCGGCGAGCACATGTTCAACCGCTACATCGAGATCAAGCGTCAGGAGTGGGAGGAGTACCGCATCCAGGTCACACCCTGGGAGCTCGGGCGTTACCTGCCGGTGCTCTGAGCCAGCGCTAGCGCCGCCGGTCGATCGCCTTCGAGAGCGTCGACGGCCACCACAGGCGGGGGCCGACCTCGAACGCGACGGCGGGCACCAGCAGCGAGCGCACGACGAGCGTGTCGAGCAGCACGCCGAAGGCGATCACGAAGCCGATCTCCGTCAGGAAGACGAGCGGCAGCACGGCCAACGTCGAGAACGTTCCCGCAAGCACGACACCGGCGGACGTGATTACCGCTCCCGTGACGGCGAGCCCGCGTTTCATCCCCTCGCGCGTGCCATGGCGCAGCGACTCCTCGCGCACCCGCGCCATCAGGAAGATGTTGTAGTCGACGCCCAGCGCCACGAGGAAGATGAAGGCGAACAGCGGCAGCGACGGGTCCGAGCCGACGAAGCCGAAGACGTGCTTGAAGAAGAAGGCCCCCGTGCCGAGGGCGGCTCCGAACGACAGCACCACGGTGCTGATCAGCAGCAGCGGTGCCAGCAAGGCGCGCAGCAGCAGCGCGAGGATCACGAACACGACCAGCAGCACGAGCGGCGGGATCACGAAGTCGTCATGCGCAGCCGCGGCGCGCAGGTCGCGCTCCTCGGCGGTCGGGCCGCCGACCAGCGCCGAGGGGCCGCCCGCGGCCTTGACCTCGCGTCGCAGGCGAGGGATCTCGCTGAACGCGCGCGTGCTGTAGGGGTCGGCGCGCAGGATCGCGTCGACGCGGACGCCGAGTGGGCCGCGTTCGACGCGCGTACCCGCCGCCGCGACGCCCGGGTCGCGGCGCAGCGCGGCGATCACCGCGGGCACCCTCGACGGGTGGCGCACCACGACGATCGTCGGCGCGTTCGCGCCCGCCGGGAGGGCGCGCGCGATCAGCGCCTGGCCTTCGACGGCTTCGACCTTGCCGCGGAAGGCCTTGCCCTGGGTCAGATGGGTGTTGAAGCTCGTCAGCCCGAGGCAGCAGATCGCCAGCAGCGCGAGCCCGGTCACCCATACGCGGCGCGGCCGCCGGGCGGTCGCGTCGGCGATGCGGCGCCAGGGGCCATGGGTCGCGTCGGCGGCCTCAGTGCCGGCACGCGGGATGAACGGCCAGAAGGCTCGCCGACCCGCCAGCGCCAGCAGCGCGGGCAGCAGCGTCAGCATCGCGATGATCGCGACGGCGATTCCCATCGCCCCGAATGGACCCAGCCCCGACGTACCGTTGACCTCGGCGATCGACAGGCAGAGCAGCCCGGCGATCACGGTTGCTCCCGAGGCTGCGATCGCGGGGCCGGCGGTGCGCAGCGCAAGCCGCAGGGCTTCATGTCGGTCCTCGTGGTGGTGGAGCTCCTCGCGAAAACGCGCGACGAGCAGGAGCGCGTAGTCGGTGCCCGCGCCGAAGACGAGCACCTGCAGGATGCCCTGGGTCTGCCCGTTGATCGTCAGCCCTGCCTTGGCCATCGCATAGGCGAGCGTGATCGAGACGAACTCCGCCATCGCGACCGCGAAGAACGGGATCACCCAGAAGATCGGGCTCCGATAGATCCCGATCAGCAGGATGAAGACCAGCGCCGCCGTGACCGCAAGCAGCGTGCCGTCGATCTGGCTGAAGACCTTGACGGCGTCGCGTGAGAACCCGGCCGCGCCCGACACGCGCACCTGCAATCCACCGCCGGCGTGAGCGTCGACCTGCTTGCGGATCCCGTCGACCGAGGCCTTGAGCTTGTCCGCCTTGCCGCGGGGCGTGACCTGGGCGACCAGCAGCGCGGTCGTCCCATCGGTCGAGAGCTGCGGCGGTCGCAGCGGCGCAGTCACGGGAGGGGGGTGGGCGTTGAGCGCGGCACGGTCCGCCGCTATCAGCCTCCGGTCGGACGCGGTCAAGCCGCCGTCGCGGCGATAGACCGCGACGGCGGTGACGAAGTTTCCCGATGCAAAGCGTTTGACCAGAGTCGCCGTCTTGACCGACTCGGCGCTTCCGGGGAGGAACGCGATCTGGTCGTTCTTCTGGACCTTGGTCAGCTTCGAGGCGTAGCCGCCGCTCCCCGCGATCGCCATCACCAGCAGCCAGCCGGCGAGGACGCCGAACTTGGCTCGCCGTCCCGATACGAACGTCAGGATTCGCATCGCGGGATGGTTTCAGGTATCAGCCGAGCAGTGCCGCCAGGTCCTGAGGGTCAGTGACGGGCCTCTGACAGGCGAATCGCTCGCAGACGTAGGCCGTGGCGAGGCCGTCGACCGGGGAGCGGCCTTCGAGCAGCGGCACCGCGCCGCCGCCCGCCCCGCCGGCGAGCACGACGTGCGGCCGAAAGGCGGCGCGGATCGTTCGCTCCAGGGGGCCGACATCGCTGCCGACGAGCGCGATCTCTCGCGTCCGCGACGCGTAGAAGTCGATCGCCTGGAGCCCGTGACCGAACGCCTGCGGGTGGCGCGGGGCGAGCTCGTGAATCAGCCGCAGCGCGCCCACGGCGGCCGTCTCGTAGTCGTGCTCTCCGGTGAGCGCAGCGAGCCGCAGCAGCCCATAGGCCGCGCTCGAGGAACCGGACGGGATCGGTGAGTCGTCGAGATCCTTGCGCCGCGTCAGCAGCGCCTCGTGGTCGGTCGGAGTGGCGAAGAAGCCGCCGTGCCGGGGATCGGCGAAACGCTCGATCATCGTGTCGGCGAGCCGGCGGGCCTCGATGAAGAAGCGCTCCTCGAAGGTCGATTCGTACAGCGTCAGTAGCGCCTCCAGCAGGAAGGCATGGTCCTCGAGCAGCCCGCCGAGCTTCGCCTGCCCGCGGTTGTAGGAGCGCAGCAGCCGCCCCTCGTCGCTGCGCAGGTCGCTCAGGATGAAGCCTGCGCATGCGACCGCCGCGTCGAGGTAGTCGCCCGCGCGCTCCGCGTCGTCGCCGTCTCGTGCCCGCAGTACGGCGCCGGTCTCGGCGAGCGCCGAGATCATCAGCGCGTTCCACGAGCACAGGCGTTTGTCGTCGAGCCCCGGCCGCACGCGCTGCTCGCGCACGTCGTACAGGCGACGGCGGATCTCGTTCAGCGCCGCGGGCTCGGTGCCCGCGCGCAGCAGGATGTTGCGTCCCTCGAAGTTGCCCAGCTCGCCGGCGCCGAAATAGGCGATCGCATCGTCGGCGAGATCGCCGAGCGCGGCGCGCAGCTCGGCGATCGTCCAGACGTAGAACTTGCCCTCGACTCCCTCCGAGTCGGCGTCGAGAGCGGCGTAGAAGCCGCCTTCGGGCGCGCGCATCTCTCGCAGCGCCCAGTCGAGCGTCTCGCGGGCCACCTGCAACAGCAGGCGGTCGCCCGAGACCTGGAACCCGTGCAGGTAGGCGCGCGCCAGCAGCGCGTTGTCGTAGAGCATCTTCTCGAAGTGAGGCACCAGCCAATGAGCATCCACGGAGTAGCGCGCAAAACCACCGCCCACCTGGTCGTAGATTCCGCCGCTCGCCATCGCGCGCAGCGTTTGCAGCGCCATCGACTGGGCGTCCAGCTTGTGGCCGCGCCGCAGCAGGAACTCGATGATCGAGGCGGGTGGAAACTTCGGCGCGCCGCCGAAGCCGCCATTGGCACTGTCGAAAGACTCGGCAAGCCGCGCGACGGCCGCGTCGAGCGTGCGCCCGTCGATCGGCTCCGACGACGGCGCCAGCTCGGCCGCGCCGGCCAAGCGCGCCGTGATCCGCCCCGCCGAGGAGCGGATCTCCTCGCGTCGCTCGCGCCAGGCCTCGGCGACTGACTCGAGCACCTGGACCCAGCTTGGCATTCCCGGGCGCGGCTGGGGCGGGAAGTACGTGCCGCCGTAGAAGGGCACCTGCTCGGGAGTGATGAACATGTTTAGCGGCCAGCCGCCGTGGCCGGCCATCGCCTGCACCGCGTCCATGTAGATCGCATCGACATCGGGGCGCTCCTCACGATCGACCTTGACGCAGACGAAGTGCTCGTTCATTACCGCCGCCACATCCGGGTCCTCGAAGGACTCACGCTCCATCACGTGGCACCAGTGGCACGCCGAGTAGCCGATCGAGATCAGCAGCGGCTTGTCTGCGCTGCGCGCCGCCTCCAACGCGTCGTCTCCCCAGGGGCGCCAGTCAACCGGGTTGTGCTGGTGCTGGAGCAGGTAGGGCGAGGTCTCCGCAGCGAGCAGATTGGCCATCCGCCCAGGCTACCCGCCCCGATAACCTCAGCGTCTCCGCCGCCATGGACTCTCCCTTGCGATCAGCGATCGACGCGCCGGGCGCGCCGGCGGCCCTTGGGCCGTACTCGCACGCTGTCTCGAGCGGCGGCTTGCTGTTCTGCTCCGGGCAGCTCGGGCTCGACCCTGCGAGCGGAGAGTTGGTCGGGGCGACCGCGGCCGAGCAGGCGCGACGCTGTCTCCAGAACCTCGAGACGGTCTGTGCCGCAGCGGGCACCAGCCTGTCCTCGGCGGTCCGCGTGACCGTGTACATGACCGACCTCGCGGAGTTCGCGTCGCTTAACGAGGCCTACGCGGACTTCTTCGACTCGGCTCCGCCCGCCCGCGTCGCGCTCGGCGTCAGCGCGCTCCCGCGCGGCGCCCAGGTCGAGATCGACGCGATCGTGGCGCTGGGCGCAGCCTAGTGGGTCACTCGTCCTCGTCGTCTTCGTCCTCGAGGTCTTCGCCGGCCAGCCCGACAAGCGCCAGGTAGTCGTAGACGACGGTGGCTGCCAGCAGGGCGGTCGTCTGTCCGGCGTTGTCGTACGGCGGCGAGACCTCGACTACATCGAAGCCGGAGAAGTCCATGCCTGCGAGCGAGCGCACGAACGCGAGCAGTTCGTGCGACGCCAGGCCGCCGACCTCGGGCGTCCCCGTCGCCGGGGCGAACGCGGGGTCGACGACATCGACGTCGACGCTCAGGAGCACCGGCTCGCTGCCGGCGCGATCACGAACCCGGGCGGCGTACTCTTCCGGCTCGAGCTCGCGCAGGTCGTCGCAGCTGATCACATCGAAGCCGACGTCGGATGGCCAGGCCAGCTCGTCGGAATCGAGTACCGAGCCGCGCATGCCGGCCAGCACGGAGCGCTCGGGCACGAGGATTCCCTCCTCTACGGCGCGTCGCAGCGGCGACCCGTGCGAAAAGGGGTCGCCCTCGCCCTCCTCGAGCAGTGTGTCGGCGTGGGCGTCGAGCATCACGATTCCGTGTGGACCGCGGGCGGCAGCGTGCGCGCGCAGCTCCGCCAGCACGATCGAGTGGTCGCCGCCGAGCACGATCGGGACCACGTCGTGGGCGAGCATGCCTGCCAGCTCGCGCGCGATGCCGTCGAGCGTGCGGGGGACCGATCCGGGCACGATGTCGGCGACGTCGCCCCAGTCCACGACCGAGAGCTCCGCGAACACGTCGATGTCAAGCGCCGGGTGGTAGCCGCGCAGAGTGCCCGATGCGGCGCGTATCGCCTCGGGTCCGAAGCGCGCGCCCGGGCGGAAGCTGGTCGCGCCGTCGAATGGCGCTCCAACGATCGCCACCTCGACGCCCTCGGGCTGGGAAACCGAACTGCAGCCCGCAAACGTGCGGATGCCCGTAAAGCCGGTCTCCCAGACCTCGGGGCGCCGGTAATGAGGTTTGCTGGCTTGCGCCTGTGCGCGTTCAGCCGGAGGTGTGGCCATCGGCCACGACCATAACCGAGCGCAGCGTTGGGTCGCTGGCTCCGCGCAAATAGCCGCCGCGGTCGAGCACCTCGCGACAATGCGAGACGATCTCGTCAGTCATTCGCTCGCCCGGCAGCACGGCCGGGATCCCCGGGGGGTACGCCATCAGCGATTCGGCCGCGACGCGCCCGGCGGCCTCTAACACCGGAACGCACTCGGTCGGGCCGAGAAAGGCTTCGCGCGGCGACATCACCAGCGGGCCGCGAGCCGGGCCCGGCGTATATGCGGGCCGCGGCGAAGGTGCTGCGCCGATGCCGTTGCAATGGCCGTTGGAATGGCTGTTGGTGTGGCTGAGGCTGGCGCTCAGGGCCTCGACCAACGGAGCGCCACGCTCGGTCACCCGCTCGGGCATGCCGAACAGCGCGACGAGGATCTGGGTCTGCACGAGCTCGAGGTCGATCCCGTCCAGGGCGTACATCAGGCGGTCGAG
>DASZZG010000140.1:0-6601 GCA_035543355.1 Solirubrobacteraceae bacterium
GCCCGCCGGCGACCCGTGGACGGCCGGCGCTCGTCAGCCGTGTTCGGCGCGCATCGCCGAAACCGCCTGCGCCTAGGCTCTAGAGCAGCGTCGCAAGCTCGTCTAGGAAGCGCGCGTTCTCGTGCGGGGCGCCGCAGGTGACGCGCAGCGCGCCTTCGCGCCCCAGCGCGGCGCCGGCCCGGACCAGCACGCCCCGCTCGGCGAGCCCGCGCACGATGTCGACCTCGGATCGCTCTGGGCCCAGATCGAACCAGACGAAGTTCGCCTGCGATTCGGCCGGTGCCAGCCCCAGGCTGCGCAGCCCCTCGTCGAGCTCCAGTCGCGCCGCCACCGTGCGCTCGACGCGCCGCACGACCTCATCGCCGTGGCGCAAGGCCTCGGTGGCGGCAGCCTGCGCCGCCGCGTTGAGGTAGAAGGGCTGGCGGACCTGATCGACGGCGCGGGGAAACTCGTCGGAGCCGCAAAGCGCAAATCCGACGCGCAGCCCGCAGAGGCCGTGCGCCTTGGAGAAGGTGCGCAGCAGGACGAGGTTGGAATGGCTGCCGAGCAGATCGATCGAGGCATCGGGGTCGTCTAGCAGGTTGAAGTCGCAGTAGGCCTCGTCGACGATCACGCAGACGTGGCGCGGAATGCGCTCGAGCAGCGCGGCGATCTCAGCCAGCGCCACCGCGGTGCTGGTCGGGTTGTTCGGGTTGCAGACGAGCAGCAGCCGCGTGGCGGCGGTCACCTCGCCGAGCATCGCCTCGAGGTCGTGCCGCTGTGCGGAGTCCAGCGCGACCGTCACGGCGCGCGCGCCCGAAGCGGCGGCCAGATGCGGATAGACGGAGAACGACGGCCAGGCGTAGATCAGCTCGGCGCCCGGTTCGAGCAGGGCGTCGCCCGCAGCCAGCAGGATGTCGCATGAGCCGTTGCCCACGGCGATCCGCTCGACGGGCACGCCGTAGCGATCCGCCAGCGCGCGGCGCAACACGGCGTTGGCCGGGTCGGGATAGCGGTTGAGCCCCTCGAGCACGAGCCGCACGGCTTCGACGACCTCGGGCAGCGGGGGATCGGGCGACTCGTTTGACGCCAGCAGGGCGACGTCGTCTCCCAGCGCGTAGCCGTCGGCCGCCGGGTAGGCGACGAGACGTCGCACCCTGGCGGCGAACTCGATGCTCATTCCTTCATTGTGCCGCGTGGAGGTCGGCGCGCAGGCTGCGCGCCTCGCCCAGGTACACATGCTCGGGCCGATGGTCGTCGCCGGCGTGGTAGTGCACGAGCACCCGGATGATCCGCTCTGCGGCGCCCGGGACGTCGATCTCGCGCGCGCAGAGCAGGGCGACGGGATCGAGCCCCAGCCGCCGCGCGGCGACCGCTGGGAACTCAGCGTCGAGGTCGCCGGTGACCGTAAAGATGCAGCTGACCATCGTGTCCGCCCGCAGCTCGTTGCGCTCGATCAGCTGCCGTAGCAGCTCCTCGGTGGCCGCGAGAATCGCGTCGGCTGTGTTGACGTCGACCGAGGTCGCACCGCGAAGGGCGAAGAGGCGCATGGCCGCCGGATTCAAGCAGCCGGCGCTCGTCCGCGGCGCGGGCGCCGGCTGCGGCGGCTCATCGCGGATCGGCAGGCGCCTCGCTGAGGCTGCGCAGCTCCGGCTCGTTCAGCCGACGGTGGCGCCCCAGTCGCAGGTCGCCGAGCTCCAGCGGACCGAAGCGCACCCGCTGAAGCGCAGTGACCGGATGCCCGACCGCCGCGCACATCCGCTTCACCTGTCGTTTGCGGCCCTCGCGTAGCGTCAACTCGAGCGTTTGAGGGCCGACGCGCCTTGCACGCGCGGGCGCGGTCCGTCCGTCGTCCAGCTCCACGCCGTCGCGCAGCGTCCGCAGCGCGGCGTCGGACACCGGTCCGCCGCCAACGGTCACGCGATAGGTCTTCGGCACGCCATAGCGCGGGTGCGTCAGGCGGTTGGCCAGCTCACCGTCGTTGGTCAGCAGGATCAGCCCGGTGGCGTCGGCGTCGAGGCGGCCGACCGGGTAGAGCCGACGGTTGGAGGAGACGAGATCGATGACCGTGGGCCGGCCATGAGTGTCATGTGCGGTGCAGACGACACCGGCCGGCTTGTTGACGGCGTAGACCACGCGCGCCTCCGCGCCGCGCAGGAGCTCACCGTCGACCGCGACCGCGACGCTGTCGTCGACATCTCGTGCGGGGTCGAGGATCGGCTCGCCCGCGACGGTGACCCGGCCGGCACGGATCAGCTGCTCGGCGGCGCGGCGCGAGGCGACGCCCGCATGAGCCAGGTACTTGGCCAAGCGCATGATCCTGGCACGATAGGTCCCGATGGATTCCGAGACGCTCCAGGACACGCTCGCGGCTGCGGGCGAGCCCGCCTACCGCGCCCGCCAGGTGTGGGGCTGGACGGCGCGCGGGGCCCAGGGCTACGACGAGATGACCGACCTGCCGCTCGCGCTGCGCGAGCGGTTGGCCGCCGACGTGCCGTTCTCGACGCTCACACCTCAGAAGGAGGCACGCAGCCGCGATGGCACGCGCAAGACGCTGTTTCACACACACGATCGGCGGCCCGTCGAGGCCGTGCTGATGAGCTATCGCGACGGCCGCAGCTCGCTCTGCGTGTCCTCGCAGTCCGGCTGCCCGCTCACCTGCACGTTCTGCGCGACCGGATCGATGCGCTTCGGGCGCAACCTGTCGGCCTCGGAGATCGTCGACCAGGCGCTGCACTTCCGCCGCAGTGAGCGGATCGACCACTGTGTCTTCATGGGCATGGGCGAGCCGCTGCTCAATCTCGACGCGGTGCTCGAGGCGTGCGCGCGCCTGCGCGACGTGGGCATCGCCAGCCGCCGCACGGCGATCTCGACGATCGGCTGGATCCCCGGGATCGACGCGCTGGCCGAACACCCGCTGCCGCTGGCGCTCGCGCTTTCGCTGCACGCTCCAGACGATGCCCTGCGCTCCGAGCTGATGCCCGTCAACGAGCGCTACCCGCTCGCCGACGTGCTCGAGGCCTGCCGGCGCTGGCACGAGTGCAAGCGCCGACACGTATTCGTCGAGTACGTGATGCTGGCGGGAGTCAACGATCGCTACGAGCAGGCGATGGCGCTCGCGCGCCTGCTCGACCGCAGGGTCTTCAAGGTCAACCTGATCCCCTACAACCCGACGGAATCGGGTTTCGAAGGCTCCAGCCGCGATGCGATCGCCGCCTTCAAGTCGGTGCTCGAGCGAAACGGCCTGACGGCCACCGTGCGCCTGACTCGCGGACGCGACATCGACGCCGCCTGTGGCCAGCTGGCGGCGCGAACCTGAGCGCTATCGCGACTCGGCGAGCGGCGCCGGGTCGGCGGGACCGTCCGCCACATGCGCGCGGCCGGCGCGCGCCTCGCCGGCGCGCAGCAGGCGGTCGCGCAGCTCGCCGGCCTCTTCAGGCGACGGATCCCACTGGGCGGGATCGGGCAGATCGTCGAGCGTGTTGAGTCCGAAGAGCTTGAGGAACAGCGGCGTAGACCGGTACAGCACGGCGCCGAAGCGCGAGCGTCCCGCCTCTTCGATCAGGCCCCGCTCGAGCAGCGTCGCCGTCGCCGATTCGGCGTTGACGCCGCGGATGCGCGCGATCTCGGGCCGCGAGACCGGCTGCAGATAGGCGACGATCGCCAGCGTCTCGGCCTGCGCGGGCGCCAGCGGTGGCGTGCGCGGACGGGCGAACAGGCGGCGCGCCGCGTCCTCGGCGGCGGGATGCGACGTCAGCGTGTAGCCGCCCGCGAGCTCGCGCAGGATCACGCCGCGCCCGGCGAGCGCGGCCTCTAGCTGCTGAAGTGCTGTCAGGACATCCGCCTCGGCGCGGCCGGTTGCATCCGCAAGCTCGGCTACGCCCAGCGGCTCGGGCGAAAGGAAGAGCAGCGTCTCGAGCGTGCGCACGAGCTCCCCGTTCACGCCGACGCTCCGCGCCGCAGCGACGAGCGACCGGCCGAATCGAGCGGCGCAATCGCAATCTCGCCGAACGGCTGCTTCTGGGTCCACGTCGCCTCGCCCTGCTTGTAGAGCTCGAGCAGCGCGAACAGCGTCACGGCGACGGTCACGCGATCGGCGCCGGCGACCGCCTCGTCGAAGCCGAAGTCGCCGCGCCGCAGCAGGCCGCGCAGATGCGCCAGCCGCTCGGCGACGGATGCGCGGGGAGCGACGAGGTGTCGCAACGAGACGACCGGCGGCAGGCGCAGCAGCCCGACGAGCGATCCCCCAAGCAGCGTCGGGTCGTACACCCCCGTCGGGGCGTGTTCGAGCGAGGCGCGGCGCAGCGCCGGCGGCAGCGGCGCGCTGCGAAAGCGCACGCCGCGCTCGGCCGCCTCAAGCTCCTTGAGATGCGTCCCGGCGGCGCGGTAGCGCCGGTTCTCGAGCATCCGCGCCAGCAGTTCCTCGGCCGCCTCGCCGGGCTCGAGCTCGGCCAGCTCGTTGTCCTCGGAGCCGAGCATCAGGCGCGACTTGAGCTCGAGCAGGGCGGCGATCAGCACGAGGAACTCGGTGGCGACCTCGAGGTCGAGCTCGCCACCGGCCTCGAGGTGGTCGAGATACGCCAGCACCACGCCCGCGAGGTCGACCTCCAGCAGATCGATCTCCTCGCGCAGCACGAGCGTCAGCAGCAGGTCGAAGGGACCAGCGAAGACGTCCAGGTCCAGCTCGAGGTCGGCGATCGCCATGGCAGGTCCGGGCAACGCTAGCGCGGCGCTCCGACGCCCATCCGATCGCGCACGTCCGCCACCGTCACCGATGCGATCGCGCGTGCCCGCTCCGCGCCGCTCGCGAGTGTCGACTCCAGCGCTGCCTCGTCCGAGCGCACCGCTGCGTAGGACTCGCGCACCGGCGCCAGGTAATCGACGACCGTCTCGGCGACCGCCCGTTTGAAATCGCCGTAGCCGGCGCCGGCGAACTCCTGCTCCACGGCTTCGGGAGCGACATCCCGTACGGCGGCGGCAATCTCGATCAGATTCGCTATACCCGGCTTGTCCGCGCCGCGCCGGATATCCGTCCCCGAATCCGTCACCGCGCGGGCGAACTTCCTTGCGATCGCCTCGGGATCGTCGAGCACGAACACGGTGCCTTCTTCGGAACCGCCGGTCGTCGACATCTTTTCCTCGGGGTGCTGTAGGTCCATGATCCGCGCGCCCACCTCGGGGATCCGATGCTCCGGGACCACCAGGGTCTCGCCGAAGCGGACGTTGAAGCGCTCGGCGATGTCGCGCATCAGCTCGATGTGCTGGCGCTGGTCGTCGCCGACCGGCACCTCCTCGGCTCGGTAGGCGAGCACGTCGGCGGCCTGCAGAACGGGGTAGAGGAACAGGCCGGCCGACACCAGCTCGCGCTGGGCCGCCGCCTTCTCCTTGAACTGGGTCATGCGATTGAGGTCGCCGTAGGCGGTCACGGCGCTCAACAGCCAGCACAGCTCGGTGTGCTCGGCGACGTCTCCCTGGCGAAAGAGAATGCAGCGATCGGGGTCGAGCCCGGCGGCGATCAGGAGCGCGACGGTGTCGTACACGCGCTCGCGCAATTCCGCAGGGTCGTACGCGACCGTGATCGCATGCAGGTCGACGATGCAGTAGATCGCCTCGCCCCGCTCCTGCCCCTCAAGATATTGCTTGATCGCTCCGATGTAGTTGCCGAGATGCTTGCGTCCGGTGGGTTGGATGCCAGAGAAGATGCGCACGGCGGCGGAGGGTACCCGCACGCTCCGGTTACCCGCGTCCGAACGCCGATCGCGGCGCTCGCGGCGCTGCTCGCGCTGGCGTTCCCGGGCATCGCGGCGGCGGGCTTTGCGCCCCGGCTCGACGTCCACATCGACCCCTCCACGCCGTCGACCCCGACCGCGACCGCGGTGGCGATCCAGCAGTCCTCGACCGACGAGGCTTCGCGCCGGATCGAGATCGCGTTCCCGCAGGGCTTCGCCGCCGCGGCCGCCACGCCGGCCGCGTGCTCGCCGGACCAGGAGGCGCAGAGGGCCTGCCCGGAGTCGAGCCGGATCGGCGCCGCCAGCGCGACGACGGGCTTCGGCTCGTTCAACGGCGGCGTGTACTTCGGCGGACCCGCGGGCGCGCACCGGCGGCTGATCGTCTTCCTCTCCAACGGCGTCTTCCTTTTCGACCGCACGCTCGACGGCGCGCTCGCCGACACGGGCAGCGGCCTCGTCGAAACGTTCGACAACCTCGCCGACCAGCCGATGCAGGCCTTCAATTTGAGCCTCGAGGGTGGTCCACGCTCGCTCGTGCTCAGCCCGAGCGCCTGCGGCGACTACACGTTCATCGGCCGCTTCGTCTCGCAAAGCGGGGTCTCGGCGCAGTCCAGCGCGGGCGTCAAGATCCTCGGCTGCGCCGAGGGCTCGCCATCGCTGGCCGGCGTGTCGCTGCTTCCGCCGCGGCTCGCGCTGGGACAGGGCGCGACGCTGTCGTTCACGCTGTCGGAGCCCGCCGCGGTGACCGTTGCCCTATTGCGTAGGGGCAAGCCGTTGCCGGGCTCGGCGCGCACCGTCGCGGGCCGCGCAGGCGCCAACTCCGTTCCGGGGATCGGGCACGAGGCGCGCCGCGCCGGCGTCTACCCGGTCGAAGTGCGCGCGACCGACTCCAA
>DASZZG010000141.1:0-2962 GCA_035543355.1 Solirubrobacteraceae bacterium
CTACTGCGCCGAGCTGCTCGAGGAGGTCGGGCCCGACGGCTCGATCATGGGTCTCGACTCGAGTCCGCAGATGCTCGCCCTGGCTGCACGCCGCTGCGAGGGTCAGGACAACGTCGAATTCGCAGAGGCGGAGGCCACCTCACTGCCGGTCGAGGACGCGAGCTTCGACGCCGCCGTGTGCGTGCAGGTGCTCGAGTACGTGCCGGACGTGTCAGCCGCCCTCGCCGAGCTGCGCCGGGCGCTGCGGCCCGGCGGGCGCGTCGTCGTTTGGGACGTCGATTGGGCCACGGTCTCCTGGCACTCGGCCGACCCCGGCCGCATGGAGCACGTGCTGGGCGCCTGGGACGAGCACCTCGCCAACCCTTCGCTGCCCCGCACGCTGGCGCCCGCCATGAGGTCGGCGGGGTTCGGCGATGTCGAGATGGAGTCCCACAGCTTCGCCACCGCCGATTTCGACCCTGACACCTACGGCACCGCGGCCGTCCCGCTCATCCGCAGCTTTGTCGCCGGCCGCAACGGCGTGAGCGCAGACGAGGCGAAGGCCTGGGCGGCGGAGCAGCGAGAGCTCGGCCGGCGGGGCGAGTTCTACTTCGCCTGCCTCCAGTTCTGCTTCAAGGGGACCCGGCCGGACTAGTTCGCCTGCCGTCGCGGCTCCACGCCGTGGAGCCGCCGGAGCGGTGCGGCTCTGGAGGGCGGTCAATTGAGGCTTGAACGACCGGTCTAGCTGACGGCCGTCCTAGACCCGCTATGACAGGGTCGAGTGACAGTTCGTCGCGCGGCCCGGCCGATACTTGGCGCATTGCCTAGGCGAAACCATGGCAGAATGCCGCTAATGCCTCGGATCTTGCCCGTCCGCGCAGCAGCCACCGCGGCGCTCACGCTCGCGTTGGCCGGCTGCGGCGGGGGCTCGCGCGCGCTGAAGGTATCGGCGGCAGCCTCGCTCAGGCCGGCATTAGAGCGTTACGCACATCAATTGCACGTCGTGGATGTGCGACTGAACTTTGGAGGATCCGATCTGCTGGCGGCGCAGATCCGCGCGGGCGCGCGCTTCGACGTCTTCGCCGCAGCCAACGCCAAGCTCCCCGAGGCGCTGTTCGCCGAGGGCCGCGTCGATCGACCGGTCGCGTTCGCGCGCAATCGGCTGGTGCTGGGCGTTCCCGCGGGCTCCCATCGCGTCCGCTCGCTGGCCGATCTCGCCAAGCCCGGCATCCGCCTCGCGATCGGCGCGCCCAGCGTGCCGGTCGGCGCCTATACGGGCCAGGTTCTCGGCCGCCTGCCGGGCGGCGAACGCAGGCGGATCCTCGGGCACGTCCGTTCGCGCGAGCCCGATGTCGCGGGGATCGTCGGCAAGCTCGCGGAGGGCGCGGTCGACGCGGGGTTCGTCTACGTCACCGACGTGACTGCGGCACACGGTCGAATCAGACCGATCGAGCTTCCCGCCGCGCTGCGCCCGCGGGTCGTATATGAGGCCGCTGTCGTCAGGGGGTCGAAGCGGGCGCGACAGGCGCGCGCGTTCATCGACGGTCTGTTGCGCGGTGCCGGTCAGCGGACGCTGCGTGAGGCCGGTTTCGAACCGCCGCGATGAGTCGCCTCGCGACGGCGTCGCAAGGCGACCGGAGCCTGGCGGCAGCCTCCCACGGCGCTCCAAGGCTGCTCTTTCGCGTTGCGCTGGTCGCCGCGCTGACAGTCGCGTTGGTCTTCCTCACGCTCCCCGTCGTCGCGATCTTCGTCGACGTGCCGCCACGCCGCCTCGTCTCGAGCCTCGGCGACGCTGCCGCGCTCGACGCCCTGCGGCTGAGCCTCGAGACGTCCGCGATAGCGCTCGCCGTGATCGTGATCGTCGGCACCCCCGCCGCCTACTGGCTGGCGACGCGGCGTTTCCGAGGCCGTGAGCTGTTGGTGACGATGATCGAGCTGCCGCTCGTCGTGCCGCCGGCGGCAGCGGGGATCGGCCTGCTGGCGGCGCTCGGGCCTCACGGGATCCTCGGCTCGTGGCTCGACGGCTTGGGAGTCTCCGTCGTGCTCGAGACGAGCGGGGTCGTCGTCGCGCTGATCTTCGTCGCGAGCCCGTTCTACCTGCGACAGGCGCAGGCGGGATTCGCCGCCGTCGATCCGACGCTAATCGCGGCGGCGCGCACGCTCGGCGCGTCGGAGGCGCGCGCGTTCGCGCGCGTGGCGGTGCCCGTCGCGGGCGGCGCGCTCGCGGCGGGCGCCTCGCTCGCATGGGCGCGCGCGGTGGGCGAGTTCGGCGCGACGCTCGTGTTCGCGGGATCGCTGCGCGGCGTCACGCAGACCGCTCCGCTGGCGATCCTCGATCGCTTCAGCACAGACTTGCCCGGAGCGCTCGCGCTGGCCGCCGTGCTGGTGGCGACGAGCGCCGCGCTGCTGCTGTCGATCAAGCTGGCCACCCGCGGCAGGGGGCACGCCGATGCTGAGCTGTGACCTGGCCCTGCAACGGCGCGGCTTGGCGCTCGAGGTCGCGCTCGACGTTCCCTCCGGCTCGTGCCTCGCGCTGGCGGGCCCGTCGGGCGCCGGGAAGACGAGTGTGCTGCTGGCGATAGCCGGACTGCTGGCGCGCGTGCGCGGGCGGATCAGCTGCGCCGGCCGACCCTGGCTGGACAGCGAACAGCGGCTCGACCTGGCGCCCGAGCGGCGACGCTGCGGCGTCGTCTTTCAGGACTACGCGCTCTTTCCGCAGCTGACGGCGTGCGAGAACGTGGCGTTCGGCCTGCACGACCTGCCGCGCCCGCAGCGACGCGCGCGGGCGCTGGAGCTGCTCGAGCGTTTCGAGATCGCGAGCTTGTCGGACGTACGCCCGCGCGAGCTCTCCGGCGGCGAGCGCCAGCGTGTCGCGCTCGCGCGCGCGCTCGCGCCTCGCCCGCAGGCGCTGCTGCTGGACGAGCCGCTGTCCGCGCTCGACGCGCGCACGCGTGCCGGCGCGGTCCGTCAGCTGGCGACCGTG
>DASZZG010000142.1:0-8413 GCA_035543355.1 Solirubrobacteraceae bacterium
CTCGAGGAGAGCCGGGTGAGCGTGATCCCCAACGGGATCGACCCGCTCGATCTCCAGCCCGTGGACGATCTGAGCGCCCTGCGCGCCAGCTTCGCTGCGCCGCACGAGCGCCTGCTCTTGCTGGTCGGCCGGCTCGTCTACGAAAAGGGCTTCCAGCTCGCGCTCGATGCGCTGCCGGGGCTGATTGAGCGTCTCGGCGACGTCCGCTTCCTCGTCGCCGGTTCCGGGACGCACGAGCAGGAGCTGCGCCACCAGGCCAGCCGCCTTGGCCTCGACCGGCACGGCACTTTCCTGGGCTGGATCGGCGACGACGTGCTGCACTCGCTGTATCGCATCTCCGACCTCTGCGTGGTGCCGTCGCTGTACGAGCCCTTCGGCCTCGTCGCGCTCGAGGCGATGGCATCGGGCTGCCCCTGCATCGTGGCCGACACGGGCGGCCTGCGCGAAGTCGTCCCCAACGGGGACGTGGGCCTGCGCTTCCGCGCGCGCGATCCGCAGTCGCTGGCCGAGATGGTCGAGCGTGTCCTGTGCGATTCGGCGCTGCGCGACAGCCTCGTCACCGAGGCCTCCGAGCACGTTCTGCGCTTCGACTGGGCAGACGTCGCCCGCCAAACCGCGGCGGTCTACGAGCAGTTGGCGGGCGCCCAGGTCTGATCGGCGCGGAAACCACGACCGCCTCGCCGAGCTGCTCGCGAGGGCCTGATGCCCCGGCGCGCGAGACCCACTAGGTCCCTGGTCGCGCGAGGAACTCGTCCAGCCCCTGACGCGCCTCGCGCTTCACCTTTCCGTGGACGATCGGCGTCCAGCCGAGAGCGAGCCCGGCGGGTCCCAGCGCCTGTCGCGCCCACGCGTAGAAGGAGAAGGAGTCGCGGTGCTCGACGATCAGTCCGTGCTCGAACCGGAACTCCGCGCGCACGTCGTTGTGCACCTTGCGACCGGTCGAGAAGGTGTAGTCGGCGAGCCAGTGCGCGCTCCCGCGCTCGTCGTCTGCCTCGTGTTCGGCGAGCTTCACCTCGAGGTCCTCGGCGCGGCCCGTGAGCATCCGCCACATGGCCCCCGGCTCCTGACCGCGCAGATCCGTGAACACGGGGTCGGAGAAGCGCGCGCCCGGCGCGTAGCACGCGGCCATCGTGTCGCCGTCGTGGCGGGTGAAAGCGGCGTAGAAGCGCTCGATCAGCTCGTCGTTGGGGTGGGCCATCGGGGCACACTACCCGCTGGCTCTTGGTTTGCCTATACCCAGCGCAGGCGCTCGGGCGCGTCGCGCATCCGAATCACCCTTGCCGGCACGCCACCGACTATCGCGTTGGCCGGTACTTCCTTGGTCACCACCGCGTTCGTGCCGACGATCGCGTTGTCACCGATCGTCACGCCGCGCAGGATGCAGGCGCCGTAGCCGAGCCAGACGTTGTGGCCCACGCGCACGTCGCGCTTGTAGATGCCCTGCACCCGGATCGGGCGCTCGACTTCGACCACGCCATGGTCGAAGTCGATCAGCATCGCGCGGTCGGCGACGATGCACTCGCGCCCGATCGAGACATGCTGGTACGCGGAGATCGTGCACTCCTGGCCAAGCACCGTCTTCGCGCCCACGCGCACTTCGCCCTCGTGCGCGCGGATCTTCGAACCGTGGCCGATCCAGGACCAGCGTCCGAGGACGACGCGACCGTTTCGCCCGATCTCGATCGTCACGCCGGGGCAGACGAAGGCGAGGCCATCCGTCACCAACCGGCGGCGAAAGCGCAGCTTCAGCCACGCGAGGCGAAGCGCCAAGCGCGCGTAGCTGAAGTTGAGCATGCGGTTGGCGCGCGCGAAGCGCAGCAGTGTCAGCAGTCCGCCGCGGCGCGGCGGCGGCTCGCCGCGCACAGCGGCGGGGACGGCGTCGAGCTGGGGTTCTGAGACGGTTGACTCCACAGCGGCGGCTGCAATCGTAGATCAGCCCCTGGCATCATCAGCGCGCATGGCGGCGACCGACACGAGCGGCAACGAGCTCGCTCAGCGTTTGCTCGCCGGCGATGAGCGGGCGCTGGCGCGCGCGATCTCGCTGGTCGAAGACGACGACCCGGCGGGCTGGGACCTCGTTCGCGAGGTCTACCCTCACACCGGCAACGCGGCGATCGTCGGCGTCACCGGACCCCCCGGGGTGGGCAAGTCGACGCTGATCGGCGCGCTGACGAAGCTGCGCCGGGCGGCCGGGCGCAGCGTCGCGGTGCTCTCGATCGACCCGTCCTCGCCGTTTTCGCAGGGAGCGCTGCTCGGCGACCGCATCCGGCTGTCAGAGCACTTCCTCGACCCCGGCGTCTTCATTCGCTCGATGGCCAACCGCGGGGCGCTCGGCGGCCTGTCCGAGGCGGCGCTGCAGACTGCGCTGCTGATGGACGCCGCCGGCCGCGACGACGTCTATCTCGAAACGGTCGGCGTCGGCCAGGCCGAGGTCGACATCATCGATCACGCCGACACCGTGGTGCTCGCCCTGATGCCGGGATCCGGCGACTCGATCCAGGCGCTGAAGGCGGGCGTGATGGAGATCCCCGACGTGATCGTCATCAACAAGGCCGATCACGCGCTCACCGACACGATGATCCGCGAGATCCGCGGCGTCCTGTCGCTGGCCCCCCAGCGCGGCTGGCGCGTGCCGATCGTCAGGACCGAGGCTGGGCGCGGGGAGGGCGTCGAGGAACTGGTTGCACAGCTCGACGCCCACCGCGCTCACATCGAGAGCGAGGGAACGCTGATCGAGCGCCGCCGGCGCAATCTGCGCAACGAGGTCCTGGCGCTCGCAGCCGGGCGGCTGCGGCGCAAGCTCGAGGAGGGCCTGCACGACGACCCCGAGTTTCAGCGGTTGCTCGACGAGGTCGTGGCGCGCCGCTTGGACCCGGCGTCGGCGGCGGTCGAGTTGCTCGAGCGGGCTGCGGGCTCGTCCTGATCAGGCGCCGAGCGCGCGCGCGATCACCATCTGCTGCACCTCGTCCGTGCCCTCGCCGATCGTCAGGATCTTGGCGTCGCGGTAGAAGCGGCAGACGGGGTATTCCTCGATGTAGCCATAGCCGCCGTGGATCTGCACCGCCTCCTCGGTCGCGCGGACCGCGAGACGGCCCGTCTTGAGCTTCGCCTGGGCCGCGGTCAGCGTGAAGTTGCGCGCGGCGTCCTTCTCGCGCGCGGCCTTGTAGGTGAGCAGGCGCGCCGCTTCGATCTCGGTCGACATGTCCGCCAGCTTCGCCTGAATCGTCTGGAACTTGGAGATCGGCTTGCCGAACGCCTTGCGCTCGCGTGCGTAGGCGAGCGCCTGGTCGAGCGCGCCCTGAGCCAGCCCGACGCCCATCGCGGCGACGCCGATGCGGCCGATGTCGAGGATGTGGAGGAACTGCTTGAACCCGGCGCCGCGCGGTCCGAGCTGGCTCTCCTGCGGCACGCGGCAATCGGTGAACGTGAGCGGGCGGGTGTCCGACGCGTTCCAACCCATCTTGCGGTAGGGCTCGCCCTGCTCGTAGCCGGGCGTCCCGTTGGCGACGATGATGTTCGAGATCTCCTTCTCGTCATCTCCGGTCCCATCCGTCACCGCGGTGATGCAGACCATGCCCGAGATGTCGGTTCCGGCGTTGGTGATGAACTGCTTCGCGCCGTTGATCACCCACTCGCCGTCCTCGAGCCGCGCGCGTGTCTTGACGTTGCCCGCGTCGGATCCGGCCTCCGGCTCGGTGAGGCCGAACGCGCCGAGCTTCTCGCCCGAGCAAAGGATCGGCAGCCAGTGCTCCTTCTGCTCGTCTGACCCGAACAGGTACACGGGTTGCGTGCCGAGCGATGTGTGCGCGCACATCGTGATCGCGACGGAGGAGTCGACGCGCGTGAGCTCCTCGACCGCGATCGCGTAGGCGAGCGTGTCGCCGCCACCACCGCCATAGCGCTCGGGGAAGGGAATGCCCATCAGGTTGAGCTCGCCGAGCTTGCGCACGATCTCGTAGGGGAACGACTTCGTGCGGTCGAGCTCCTCCGCCTGCGGCGCGATCTCCTGCTCCGCGAAGTCGCGCACGGTGCGCCGGATCAGCTGGTGGTCATCGGAGAGATCGAAGTTCATCGGAGCGGGGATTGTCACAGAGCGCCCGCGCTTGGGGCGAGAGCGTCGCTCGCTTTGCGCCGCATGTGGAGCCGGAGTGCGGCAAGTGGCGCGCGCCGGGGATAGACACCGCCCGCTCGGCCCTACGTTCGGCCGGTGGCTTGCGAGCGCGGACAGGCAACGGTCGAGTGGGCGGCGCTGCTGCTGGTCGTGGCGAGTGTGCTGTCGGTCGGCGCGACCGCGACCGCGATCGACGCGTCCTGGCTGCCGCGCCGGCTGCGCTGCGCGATCTTCGATCAGAGCTGTCGCGAACCCGTCGCGGCGTTTGCCCCTGCCCCGCCGGCGGACGCGCGTGCCGCGGCCGCGGACGCGCGCGCGCCGGCCGCGGACGGTGCGGCGGATCCGCTGCCGCCGGCGGGAGCGACGATGGCCGGGGTTCGCGGCGCATTCAGGCCGATTCGCGCGCACACGGCCGGGCTGATGCATTGGGTGCCGGGCCTGAACTTCAAGTCGGACCTCAGCCAGAAGCAGGCGCGCAAACTGGCGCACCAGCTGCGCGATCAGGCCCTCAACCTGGCGATCGCCGGCTTTCTGATCGGAGTCGGGGGCTCCAAGGCGATTGCGGAGAAGTTGATCGCCGAGGTCGTCGCCGGCCTCAGCGAGCTCAGCGGGGTCGAGCTGAGCCGCATGGGCGACCAGGTGGCCGAGGCGGTCACCGACGCCAAGCGTGGTCAGCGGATCTGCGTTCACATCGGGCTCAAGGGCCCGAGCATCCTCGGGATCCCCGCGATCCCGTCGCCGCTCGCGGTCCCCGCTCTCACCGCCTACCCGCGCCACGGCAAGCGATGCTAGGCATCCGCCAACGTGTTCGCCGGTCGCCCCTTGCCGGCGATCTGGCCGCCTTCGGCCTGATGCTTGCGATCGGCTGGGGCACGGCGTGGGCCTTGGCAGTCAGCGTACGCCGGCCGGCGCTGTTCGGCGTCGCGATCGCCATCGCCTATCCCTGCGTCTGGATCGTGCTGCGCCGGCTCGGACGGCCTCGCCGCGGCTCGCCGGGTCGCACCATCTGGACCAGCCGGAGATCCGCCGGCTACTCGGGCCTCTTACTGGCGTTGGCGGCCTTCGAGTTGCTGCGGTGACGCGCTACCGAGCTGCCGAGGCGCTCACTGAGCGCGCAAGCTCGACCAGCAGGCGTACGCCGAAGCCCGAGCCGCCCTTGGCGGCGTAGGGCCGCCCGACGTCCCAGGCGGTCCCGGCGATGTCGAGGTGCGCCCAGGGGACTTCGCCGGTGAATCGGCGGAGGAACTCGGCGGCCACGCTCGACATCGCCTTGCGCGCCTCCGGCGCATTGACGATGTCGCCGTAGCGGCCCTTGATCAGCTCGTCGTACTCCGGGTGCAGCGGCAGGCGCCAGACGGTCTCGCCGCTCGCCTCGCCAGCGCCCGCCACCTGCTCCGCCCATGTGTCATCGGCTGAGAACAGCCCGGCATGGGTCGAGCCGAGCGCGACGATGATCGCGCCGGTCAGGGTCGCCAGGTCGACCAGCCGCTCGGCGCCCGCCGCGATCGCGTGGAGCAGGCAGTCGGCGAGCACCAGGCGACCCTCGGCATCGGTGTTGTTCACCTCGATCGACGTGCCGTCGGCGGCGCGCACGATGTCGCCGGGCTTTATCGAGCGCCCGCTCGGCATGTTCTCCGTCGCGCCGACGACGCTGAGTACGCGCACAGGCAGGCGCAGCCGCGCGATCGCCGCCAACGCCTCGATCACCGCTGCGCCGCCGGACATGTCGAACTTCATCTCCGCCATCTTGGCCGAGGGCTTGATCGAGATGCCACCGCTGTCGAAGGTCACCGCCTTGCCGACGAATCCCAGCGTCGGGCCGGCGGCATCGGGGCCGTCGTAGCGCAGCGTGATCAGCTGCGGCTCCTCATAGGTGCCCTGGGCGACCGCCGCGAACGCCCCCATGCCGCGTTCGATGATCTCGGCGCGCCCGAGCAGCTCGACCTCGACTCCCTCGAGCTCGTCGGCGATTGCCTGCGCGCGCTCCGCAAGCCGCGTCGGCGTGAGGTCGTTCGCCGGCGCGTTCTGCAGGTCGCGCGCCGCGTTCTGGGCGTCGGCGACGATCGCCGCCGACGCCACCGGGGCCGAGACATCGTCGTGCGCGGAGACGATCAGCCTCTGCGGGCCGGTGCCGTCCTCGTCAGGGTCGGTCTTCTTGTAGCGCTCGAAGCGGTAGGCGGCGAGCACGTTTCCCTCCACGAGCCCGCCGCAGACGCCGTCGGAGACGTGGTGCGGCAACTCCCAGCAGATCGTCTTCGAGCCCAGCTCGCGCGCGCGATCGTGCGCCACCGCAGCCGCCACGCGGGCGCGCTCGGGATCGAAATTGTCACGCTTGCCCAGGCCTACCAGCAACCATCGCCGGCCGGCGGCGTGCGCGACGGCCAGCTTCTTGAACGCCCGCCGCGCCTCGCCCGAGTCGAGTAGGCCCTGGAGCGTCGCGCCGTCGACGTCATGCGCCACGTCTTCGCCTTCGAAGACACCGACGCAGATCGTGTCCGCGCCGGTGTCGGACGGCGCCTCAGTCGTGGCTTCTACTTCCATCAGGCAGCGCAGCCTACCCGGGGTGGCGCCGCTTGCCCACCGCCCACGCCAGCGGGCCTCGAGAGGCCGTCAACTAGCATCCCCGGCTCACACCGTCCCTTGCCCGCGACGCAAACGGAGCCCGCCCGATGCCAGAAACAGTGATCCTGTCCGCCGCCCGAACGCCGATCGGCAAGCTCGGAGGCGGGCTCGCATCGCTGCCCGCGACGAAGCTCGGGGGGATCGCGATCGCGGCGGCGCTGGAGCGCGCGGAGGTCGAGCCCGACCAGGTCGAGCACGTGGTCATGGGCCAGGTTCTCCAGGCGGGCCAGGGGCAGATCCCGTCGCGCCAGGCGCAGATCGAGGCGGGAATCCCGCGCGAGGTGTCCTCGGAGACGATCAACAAGGTCTGCGCTTCCGGCATCCGCGCGGTGGGGTTGCTCGATGCGGCGATTCGCGCGGGCGACCTCGAGATCGCCGTCGGCGGCGGCATGGAGTCGATGTCGAACGCTCCCTACCTCCTGCCCGGAGCGCGCTTCGGCTACCGCATGGGGGATGCCAAGGCGATCGACGCGATGATCCACGACGGGCTTACCAATCCCTTCTCCGGCAAGCACATGGCGCAGGAGGCGTCCGAGGTGGCGGCCGAGCTCGAGCTCACGCGGGCCGACATGGACCGCTGGTCGCTGCGCTCGCACGAGCTTTCGCTGAAGGCGACCGACGAAGGCCGCCTGCCCGAGGAGATCGTTGCGGTGACCGTCAAATCCCGCAAGGGCGAGACGACCGTCGAGATCGACGAAGGCCCGCGACGCGAGACCAGCCTCGAGGCGCTGTCCAAGCTGCCGCCGATCTTCTCCAAGGACGGCTCGCACACCGCGGGCAACGCCCCGGGAGTCAACGACGGCGGGGGCGCTCTCGTGGTCTCGTCGAGCGACTGGGCTGAGCGCAACGACCGCAAGCCGCTCGCGCGGATCCTCGCGCAGGCGCAGGTCGCCGACGACTTCCCCTACCTCGCGCGGACGCCGGCGCTGGCCGCGCGCAAGGCGCTGGAGAAGGCCGGCCTGGACGTCTCCCAGATCGACGTCTGGGAGATCAACGAGGCGTTCGCCTCGGTGACGCTGAACTCGATGCGGATGCTCGACATTCCCGAGGACAAGGTCAACGTCAACGGTGGCGCGGTCGCCCTCGGGCACCCGATCGGCGCATCGGGGGCGCGCATCCTCGGCAGCCTCGTGCTCGAGCTGCGCCGCCGTGGCGGCGGACTCGGCTGCGCCGCGATCTGCTCCGGCGGTGGCCAGGGCGACGCGGTGATCGTGGACGTCGCCGGCTGACGCACTTACTCAGGGCGCGCGCCCGCTGGGCGCTCGTAGACTTCTCTCAATGGCCACCACCGACCGCGAACCCACTGCGCACGAGCGCTGGGAACGAGAGCGCTTTGGTGCGCAGCCCGAGCGCGACGCCGACTTCACGACGATCAGCGGCGTCCCCATCAAGCCGCTGTACACCGAGGAGGACATGCCGGAGGACGAGCAGGCGGCGATCGGCTTCCCGGGCGAGCCGCCGTTCACGCGCGGCGTCTACCCGACGATGTACCGCGGGCGGCTGTGGACGATGCGCCAGTTCGCCGGCTTCGGCACCGCGGAGGAGACGAACGAGCGCTTCCACTACCTGCTCGAGCACGGCCAGGGCGGCCTGTCCACCGCCTTCGACATGCCCAGCCTGATGGGTTACGACTCCGACCACCCGCGGGCGCTCGGCGAGGTCGGCCGCGAGGGGGTCGCG
>DASZZG010000143.1:0-7167 GCA_035543355.1 Solirubrobacteraceae bacterium
TGGCGGCCCGTGCGCGCGTCCCAGATCCGCGCCGTCCCGTCAACGCTCGCGGTGACGACCCTCGAGCCGTCGGGACTGAACGCGGCACTCTCGACGAGCGCGGCGTGGCCTCTGAGGATCGTCTCTTGGCGGCCTGTGCGCGCGTTCCAGGCCCGCGCCGTTCGGTCGCTGCTCGCTGTGACGATCCTCGACCCGTCGGGACTGAATGCGGCACGATTGAGGGCGTCGGTGTGGCCGGTGAGGACCCCCAGCGTTTGTACGCGTGTGAGAGCGTCGCGGAGCGCCATTTCGGCCTGCGAGGTGTAGCTCACGCGCAGCGCTCGAAGCGCGAGCAGCGTGCTCAGGGACGCGTCAGCGGCCAGGTTTGACTCGGCTCCCGCCGCAAGCTGGCGCGACTGTGCGAGCTTCTGGCTGTGGATCGCTTGACCGCGCTCGATCAGCGCGAAGATCGATAGGGCGACAGCGACGGCCAGCGCGACGCTCACGCCGGCGAGGAGGATCCGTTGGCGTCTGGTCGCGGCGTGGCGTGAGGCGACGACGAAGTCACGCTGAAGCTCGGTCGGTTGCGGCCCGCCGCGCGATCCGGCGCGCGAGAGCCAGTCCTCCGCGGCGCGCAACTCGTCACCGCGGAGCAGCGGGCTCGTCCGCCGCTCGGCAAGCTCCCACGCCTTGGCTCGGACGAGGATCCGGGTATGAGCCCGCGCGACCTCCAGATCGGTGTCCAGCGCACGCAGGATCTCCTCCACGCCCGCCTCGAAATCGTCGCCGGGCCGCATCATGATCCAGCTCAACTCGCGCAGGTAGGAAGGGATCTCCGCGTGGTCTGGGGGCTCTTCGATACAGACCGGGATCAAGCGCTTGTTCAGCGAGACCGCATGCTCGAGCTCCTCGGCACAGACCTTCGATGCCAACGAGTCCACGCTCAGGACAAACAGGACCGCCTCGGAGCGCTCGATCGCCTCGCGCACCGACTGCATCCACCGGTCCGACGGTTCGATCCCACCGCGATCGACCCACACCTCACGACCGCGCTCCTTCAACCCCTCGGCAAGCCGATCGACGAACTCGCTGTTCTCCCGCGCATAGGAGACGAAGACGTCGCTCATGAACCGACGACCCTATTGCGAACACGCGCCTCTCGACGCGTGCCAGTCTAGTAAGGAGGTAGCTCCGAGTACCAGTCGCCGACGACCCGAAACGCTGCCCAGAAGGCTCGCTTGGCGTCCTCGTCGTCGAGCGCAGAGTCGATGTCGGGAACGTAGAGCGCTTCGATCGAGGGGGTCAGCGCCTGGATCTCGCCGATGTCATCCGCGACCTCGCGCGACAGCGGGATGTCCGAGTCGTTGAGCACGGCGAGCGCGTCCTCGCCCATCACGACGACGATTCGCGGCGCCACGATCGCCAGCTCGGGCACCAGGCGCGCGACGCAGGCCGGGTCGGCGAGCGCCGGGTCCGACACCGGGCACTTCACGCAGAGCGTGCCGTAGACGGCGAGCGGGTCGATCGCCAGGCGCTTGAGCGACTTCATCAGCGCGGTCCCGGAGCGTCCGTAGAAGGCGACGCCCTCCTCGACCTCGGCGGGGCGGGGGGCGTACTTCAGCAGGAAGATGTCGGCCTGGGGATGGCCTGAGCCGAGCACCGGCATCAGGTCGCCGCGGGGGCAGAGCGCGCACGCCTGTAGCTCGCGCGTGAGCGCGTTGAGCTCGCGGATCGCTCGCTCCAGGTACTTCTCGCGGATTTCATCATCTGTGGCCGGCACGAACGCACCGGCTTTTGACGGCTCGACTGGTTGACCTTCAGGGTGCATCAGGACTTGCGCTCCCTGCCGCCTGTCTTGCGCCCCGCGCCGCCGGTCCCTGCGCGCCGCGCCGCGCGGCGGATGCGTCGCTTGCGCGCGGCCGGCCGGGCGGCCGCGGGCGTCGCCTTCGTCTGCAGGAACTTCAGCGCCTGGACGTACACCAGCGACTTCGGTTTGCGGATGATGTCGGCCTCGCGCAGCGAATGCAGGAACTCCTGCGGACCGTGGAAGTCGCGCATGCGAATGCGCACCGAGCCGAGCCCCTGGGTGACGTGAGCGTCCGAGCCCGCGCCGCACACGACGCGGTACTTGGCGGCGAAGCGGACAGCCTCCTCGTTGAACGACGAGATCGCAACGCGCGGATTGAAGACCTCGATCGCGTCGACGTCGGCCAGCACCGGCAGCAGGTGCTCGTAGTCGGGCACGGTGTGGAGCCGGTCGAACGGATGCGGGACGTACACGAGCCCGCCCTGCCGCTTGATCTCGGCGATCGTCTCGGCAAGCGAGAGCCCGCGCTCGATCTTCTCCTCGATGAACAGCCCGATCACCTCGCCCTCGCCCGCCGTCTTGACCTCCTCGGCGACGATCACCTTGACTCCGTTGGCCTTGGCGCGAGCCTCCAGCGCGCCGGAGATCTCGTTGTGGTCGGTCACCGCGATCGCACCTAGGCCGCGCGCCTTGGCGGTGTCCAGCAGGGCCTCGACCGGGGTTGCGCAGTCATGCGAGTGATCGGTGTGCATGTGCAGGTCGACGTCGATCAGCTTGCGCGAGCGCACGCGCTTGCGCAGCGCGGGCTCGGCGTGATCGGCGTCGTGCCGGCGCACCGCGACCTCGCCGTAGAGCTGCTCGAAGTCATCCGCCACGCGAGCCCAGCTCAGTCGCTCGCGTGCCGCGTCGGCCGCCGTGCGCAGGCGGGCGCGCAACTCGCGATCGTTGACCAGGCGGGTCAGCTGTCCGGCGAGCGTCTCCACCTCGGTCGGCTCGAACAGCAGCCCGTACTCGCCTTCGCGCAGGATCTCCTCGTACGCCGGCAGCCGCGCGGCCAGCGGGACCGCGCTCATTGCGAGCGCGCGACGCAGCAGCGCGGGCGCCGGCTGCGTGCCGTTGGAGGCGCAGACCACGATCTCGGCGTGCGCCATCGCCTCCTGCTCCGAGCAGTCCTCGGCGACGCAGAACGTCACGCGCTCGCGCAGCCGCGCGCTCAACGCCGAGGCCGCGGGTGCGCCCGCCTCCGACCAGATCGTCGCGTGCCAATCGTCAGTCAGCTCCAGGCGGCGCAGCGCGCGCAGGAACAGTCGCAGGGCCGGACGCTCCTCGCCGGCGACGAACAGGATCTCGACCGGCCGATCGCGGGGCGCCGCTGCGCCGCCCGAGACGGCGGCCTGCTCGGCGCCGGGCTCGATCACGCGGTACTCCGCAGGGAAGAAGCGGCGCATCAACTCGCGCGTCACGCCATACGACGCGGTGCGTGCATCGAGCCGGCCGAAGAACAACTCGACGACCCGCCGCGCCACCTGCGTCGAGAGAATGCGTTCGCTGGGTGCGTGGAAGGAGCCGATGTTGAGCGAGCGCGAGTGCCGCAGAGCCGCGCTCGCGGTGCTCGGCGCGAACGGCTCGTGAACGTGCACGAAGTCCAGCGGCGCGATCGCCAGCGCCTCCTCGATCGTTCGCGCGACGTCGATCGGCAGCGATCTGCGCGTGCGCGCCGAGCGAAACGGCAGCACCTCGCCGACTCCGAGCACGCGCGGGCCCTCCGCCGATCGCTCGAGCAGCGCCTCGGGGTTGTCGCGCGCCGATCGGATCGCCCGGCGCGAGTCGCGCACCAGCGCCTGCGACCGTGACGGAGCGATTATCGCGACGCGGTGTCCGCGGTCGACGAGCTGATCGGAAAGCGAGGCGACGAACTCGTTCACCTCGTGGCGCTCCTCCCACGGGTAAGGCGTCACCTGGGCGAAAGAGAAGCGCTCAGCCACGAGCGCAGAGGATAGTGGCGCCCCGTGGACGCCCGCCGGCGCTGCGCCGCCGCCGGCGCTGGGTGCTAACCGGCCTCGGCCTGCGCCGACTCGGCGACCGGCTCCGTTGCCGGCTTGCGCGCGTGGTCGCCGATGAAGCGATCCGTCAGCTCGCGCGCCTCGTTGTCCGGGCGCTGGTTGTGCGGTGACTTCATCAGGTAGGACGACGGGCCGTCGAGCTGGCCGCCGATCCCGTGGTTGAGCGCCAGCTTGCAGCAGCGCACTGCGTCAATCACGATCCCGGCCGAGTTGGGCGAGTCCCAGACCTCGAGCTTGAGCTCCATGTTGAGCGGCACGTCGCCGAAGGCCTGGCCCTCGATTCGGATGTGCGCCCACTTGCGGTCGGTCAGCCACGGGACGTAGTCCGAAGGGCCGATGTAGACGTCGTCGGCCGGCAGCTCGTGGTCCATGATCGACGTCACGGCGTTGGTCTTGGAGATCTTCTTCGACTCCAGCCGTTCGCGCTCGAGCATGTTGAAGAAGTCCATGTTGCCGCCGACGTTGAGCTGCGACGTGCGCAGCATCTTCACGCCGCGCTCGCCGAACAGCCGCGCCAGCGTGCGGTGGACGATCGTCGCACCGACCTGCGACTTGATGTCGTCGCCGACGATCGGCAGGCCGGCCTTGCAGAAACGGTCGTTCCAGTAGTCCTCGCGCGCGATGAAGACGGGAATGCAGTTGACGAAACCGCAGCCGGCCTCGAGCACCTGCTCGACGTACCACTTTGTCGCCTGCTCCGATCCGACGGGCAGGTAGGAGACGACGACGTCGGTCTTCGTCTCGCGCAGCGTGCGCACGATGTCGGCCGTCTGGCCCGGAGCCTTGGTGATCCGCTGGCTGAGGTACTTGCCGAGGCCGTCGTGCGTCATTCCGCGCTGCACCGGCACGTCGAGCTTGCCGACGTCGGCGAACTTCAGCGTGTTGTTCTGGCCCGCGTGAATCGCCTCGCCGAGATCCTTGCCGACCTTGTCCGCGTCGATGTCGAATGCGGCCGTGAACTCGACGTCCGAGATGTGGTAGCCGCCGAGGTCGACGTGCATCAGCCCGGGCACCGGCTCGGAGGGATCGGCATCGCGGTAGTACTCCACGCCCTGCACGAACGACGAGGCGCAGTTGCCGACGCCGACGATCGCGACGCGCACCTTGTCCGACTGATAGCGCCCGCTGCCGTTGCGTCCGGCGATGGCTGATTGTCCGTTCTCGTTGCTCACTTTGAAGTCGCTTCCTCCTAGCTGACGGCCAGGGCAGACCACACCGCCGGACGCACTGGGTTACAGAATCTTCACGCTGGGCTTGCCGTTTTCAACTGCCCGCGTACGTGCAGAATACGCTGAAAAACCGTTATTGAAGTGACTATCGCGAGCGCGATCACCGCGGGCTTGAGCAGCTCGAAGTCCCCCAGCGAGGCGCCGCGCGCGAACAGCAGGCCGGCCGAGATGATCACGACGCGAACCGCGCGGGTCGCGATCCCGACCTTGCACTCGATTCCCAGCGCCTCGGCTCGAGCGCGCGTGTAGGAGACCATCAGCGAACCGACGACAGCGAGCATGACCGCCGCCACCGCTACTTCGTCGCCGCGCGCGGCGAAGTACGCCGCGACCGCCGTCAGCACGAAACCCTCCTCGGCGCGATCGAGCGTCGAGTCGAGGAAGGCGCCAAACGGCGTTCCCTTGCCCGACATCCGCGAGTAGCGCCCGTCGAGCACGTCCATCACCGACCCCACGATGAAGGACAGCCCCGCCAGCACGAAGTAGCGCTCCCAAACGAGCACGGCGGCCACCAGGTTGAGCACGAAACCGGTGAGCGAGATCGCGTTCGGCGTCAGGCGCGACTCGATCAGGCGCGTACGCATCGGCGTCGAGACGTCGGACCCGCCGCTGCCGCCGCGCCGGCGCCGGCCGGGGCGTGCTTCGGATGGAGCGGCGCTCGTCGAGTTGACCGCCGTTCCGCCGGCGGCGTGACGCTCCCCCTCCTGCCGGGTCATGCCTCTACGCTGGCGCGTGCAAAGGCCCAGGCATGCGGACGTGCCCGGGCGAGCAGGCTCTTCGCCACGTAAGCGGATAGGCCGGCGACCGCTGCGCCGAGCAGCGCGTCCAGCCAGAAGTGGTTGCCCGTCGCCATCACGACAAACGTCACCAGCACCGGGTAGGCGTACCACAGGGCCTTCAGCGGCCGCGGGCGTACGAGCCGGGCCAGCGGCAAGCCGACCAGCAACGAGAAGGCGACGTGCATCGATGGAACGGCGGCGAACGGGTTGACCAGCGCGTTGACGATCACCGAATCCTGCGGGATGCCCGTGAACTCGGAGACCGAGTCGTGGAAGCCCCATTCGGGGAAGAAACGCGGCGGCGCCGTCGGGTAGACGACGTAACAGATCAGCGCCAGCCCCATCGCGACCATGAACATGTTGCGCACGAAATAGAAGGACTCGTTGCGGAAGAAATAGAGGAACACGAGCGCCGAGATCGTGATGACGAAGTGCGAGTTCACGTACATCCAGCTGGCGAAGTCGATCAGCCAGCTGTTCGAGGTGGCCCAGGCCTGCAGGCTCGGCTCGAAGAACGTGTGCAGAGACTGCTCGATGCCGATCAGGTGGCGGGCGTTCTCGAACGCGGCGGCGGGGTGGGCATCGACCGCGCCGCGGACGATCCGGTAGGCGTAATACGCGGCAGCGAACATCAGTACCTGGCGCACCGCGTCGACCCAGCCGCTCGGGAATATGCGCCGCACGACGCTGTCGAGTGTCCCCCACATGAGCAGGGCATCCTAGCCGGGTGAGGGCTCCACGGCCAGTCAACCCGCGCAGCGGCGCCCGTGTTCGAACACGCGACCGAGGCCGAAACGGATCCCGACGGCGATGTCTCCAGCGCGACTCGCGGTGACCTTCGTCCAGCCTCCGGGGGCGCGCTCCACGCAACCGGCGCCGCTCGTGATCGCCCAGTAGGGCGTGAAGCGCTCGCGCACCGTAGTAGCGCCGGGAGCGGCCGATCGCAGCGTGAACCCCTCACGCCCAAGTGTCGTCAGCGGGGAGGGGCTCGCCAGCGGTCTGCTCGCGACAACCTTCCACACCCGCCAGTGGCGCGAGCTCCACGACGGGCGCAGGCCGGCGATGCCCGCGCGCAGCAGCCGAGCCTCGGCGACGGCTGAGAAGTCGAGCTTCGAGTCGGGCAGCGCGACGTAGGCGACACCGTTGGTCGCAAGCCACGACTCGTATCGCGCCGCCGTAAGCCGAGGGCGGTAGAAGAGGTGGTTGTAGCGCACGTCGAGTTGCCTCTCCCAGCCGCGCGCGATCGGATTCTCGCGCGCGACATACGCCGCCTCCCAATGGTTGCGCGTGAACGGGATCTCGATCCGGAA
>DASZZG010000144.1:0-12384 GCA_035543355.1 Solirubrobacteraceae bacterium
CATGGGCGCGATCACGCTGACGGCGCTCGTGCTCGCGGCGCGCCGCTGGCGTCAACGCGAGCCGGGCTTCGCCGGCGCCGGCATCGCGCTCGCGCTGGCGATAGGGACGATCGGACTACCGCTCGCGCTCGCGCTCGTGGGCATCGACGACATGGTCACTCGCAACGTGGCCATTGCATGGGTCCCGCTCGGGCTGGTGGCGGCCTACGGCCTGGCCGGTGGCCGGCTCGGGGGCGCCTTGACCACCATCTGGTGTGCCCTCTGCGCCTGGCTTGTCGTCGTTGGCGGCGCGCAGCAGAGCGTCCGGCGGCCCGACTGGCACCTGGCCGCGAGCCTGCTCGGCCCGGCCCGGCAGGCGCGCGTGATCGGCGCCGCCGACGGCTACCGCGCGCTTCCGCTCCAGCTCTACGTGCCCGGTTCCCGGGGCCTGCCCTATCGCGGCGCGACCGTCTCAGAGCTCGACCTGATCGCTGTCCGGCACGGCTATCGGCGGACCTGCTGGTGGGGGGCCCAGTGCAACCTCTCTCCGGGGATCTTGTCGAGCCGGCCGCCCCTGCCGGGCTTCAAGCTCGCCGGCACCTCAGCGCGAGGGCAGTTCGAGCTGCTGCGCTTCGTCGCGGTCATTCCCCAGCGCGTGAAGCGTCGCGCGTTGCAGGTCAACCGCGTGCCCGGTCAGCGCCTGGCGCTCCTGCTTCAGGCCGGCCGGTAACGCCGCGATCGCGAACAGGCTTTCATTTTCGTTTCATGGTCTGTTCCCACGCTCGGCTGGCAATCGACCACGAGGTACGGATGTTCAGACGTTTTCGGATCCCAGTGTTCCTCGCTGCGATTCTCTCGGCTGTGGCGCTCACGGGCGCGGCGGTTGCGGGGGCGTCAAGCAGCTCGAAGGCAGCTCCTTCCGCGGCCAAGGCAAAAAAGCACAAGAAGTCCAGCAAGAAGGGGACGAAGAAGAAGAAAGCGCGTCTGTCGGCGGCTTCGGAGAGCACGACACCGGAGAACGCTGAGAGCACCACCGAGAGCGCGACGGAGACACCGTCTGCCAGCGACGTGCCCGGCGGTCACGCCGATGAGCCCGGTGATCCCAACGCCGATCACCAGTTCCAGGGTGAGGAGTAAGAACATCACCCCGACGGCCTAGGAGCGAACGGCGGGGCTCGGCATTTCCGGGCCCCGCATCGCTCTAACATCTGCACCTTACATCGCCTGCGGGATACTGCACCCGATGTCGCGTGAAGCCGTGACTCCGCCGACCCGATGACATGGCGCGACGCGCTCGAGGCGGGTGCGGTCGCCGCGGCCGTATCGCTCGTGCTTACGCCCGCGTCGGCGATCTTCGCCCGCAGGGTCGGCGCGGTCGACCGCCCGCGCGAGCGGGGGCTTGCGATCCGCGAGACACCGCGGCTCGGCGGGCTGGCGATGCTGGCGGCCGTGCTGCTCAGCGCCGGCTTCTTCGTCGTGCACACGCCGAGCATGCTCGGGATCCTCGGGGGCGCGGTGGTGGTGACCGTCGTCGGAGCGCTCGACGACCGCTTCGATCTGCCGGCTGCGGAAAAGCTCGCCGGACAGGCGGTTGCGGCCGCGATCCCCGTGGCCGCCGGGGTGCGCGTCGAGCACTTCACGTTCCCGGTGCTCGGGCCGACCGACCTCGGTGCGGCGTCGGGGCCCCTGACGGTGATCGGCCTCGTCGCGCTGATCAACGTCGTCAATCTCTCCGATGGAGTCGATGGCCTGGCCGCGGGCGTGAGCGCGATCGCGGGAATCGCGTTCTGCGCGATCGCGTTCGATCTCGGACGCGGCAACGCGGCGGTGCTCGCCGCGATCACCGCGGGCGCCGCGATCGGCTTTCTGCGCCACAACTTCCCTCCGGCGTCCGTCTTCATGGGTGACGCCGGGTCGAACCTGCTGGGCTTTCTGCTCGGTTGCGTCGCGGTGCTCGGCACCGTCAAGAAGGGAGCACTGATCGCGCTCTTCCTGCCGCTGGTGATCCTCGCGGTTCCGCTACTCGACACGGGCTTCGTGATCGCGAAGCGGATGAAGTACAGGCGTCCGATTCACCGTGCCGACTCATGGCACTTCCATCACCGCTTGGCGAACGTCGGCTTCTCGCCTCGGCGCACGCTGCTGTACCTGTATGTGTGGACGCTCGTGTTGGTGGGGCTCGCGCTGGCGCTGCACTTTGCCCCCTACTCGGACCGCCACGGCCACTACGACATCGCCTGGACCGCGGCGCTGGCGACGATCGGCCTGGTCGCCATCGCAACGAGCGTCTTCCTGATCTACCGGCTGGAGATCCTCAAACTCAGACGGGTCAGCGCGCGCCGCCTGCGCGCGCTCGATCCCGAGACCTCCGAGCACGAGATCGATGCGGCGGTCGAGGGGGCGCTCGCCGGCGAAGCACTTCCCGCCGCGCCCGCGGGCGGCCCCGAAGCGCCGCCGCCGCCTCAGTCGGTGCCGGGTCGCTCGTAGACGAACGGCAGCGAGGCCTCGATCTCGTGCAGGCGCGGGGCCCGACGATCGCGCTCCGAGATGATCAGGTCGAGCCCCTCGGGCCAGTCGATGCCGATGTCAGGATCGTCGTGCGCGAGCGCCGCCTCGGTCGCCGCGTCGTAGTAGGAGGAGCACTTGTAGACGACGTCGGCGGTCTCGGACAGCACGCAGAAGCCATGCGCGAAGCCGACCGGAACGTAGAGCTCAAGCAGTCGCTCGTCGTCGAGCCGGGTCGCCTGCCAGTGGCCGAAGCTTGGCGATCCACGCCGCAGGTCCACCACCACGTCAAGCATCGCTCCGCGCGCGCATCGGATCAGCTTGGCCTGCCCCGGCGAGGTCTGGAAGTGCATCCCCCGCAGCGTGCCGCGATGCGAGCGCGAGTGATTGTCCTGGACGAACTGCTCGGCGATGCCGAGCTGGGCGAGCGCGTCTGAACGATAGGTCTCGGCGAAGAACCCGCGCGCATCGCCATGCACCGTGGGCTCGAGCAGCACTGTTCCAACGAGCTCGGTTTCGAGACGTAGCATCGCGCAGGCAGGCTATCGGCAGGCGCCGGCTTGCTTGGCCGATCGACGCGGAACGAGCCGGCGGAGAAGGAGCCGACCGCCCACGCGTCGAAACACTGGCTCGCGATGAAGCGCGTCACCGCTCCCATCCCGTCCGCGCCCGTAACGGACGGCCATCAGGCGCTTTCCGCGTACATCCAAGCCCGCTTCGACGAGTTCTCGCGTTCGCAGAAGGACGTCGCCCAGTACATCGTCGACCATCTCGACGAGGCAGCCTTCCAGACGGCCGAGGAGCTCGCCCGGCGGGCCTCCACGTCCAGCTCGACCGTCGTGCGCTTCTCTCAGGCGCTGGGCTTCGAGGGCTTTCCCGAGCTCCAGCAGGCTGCGCGCGACGAATACCGGCGGCGTCCGCCCGAGGGGGGTGCGGTAACCGCTTCGGCGCCCCTCTTCTCGCTCGATCAGAACGAATTCGAGACTGCTCTGGCGGCCGACCACGTCAACGTCGAGGACACCGCGCGCAAGGTCTCGCGCTCGCAGGTTGACGCAGCCGTCGAGGCGATCGTGACGGCGCGAGTGGTGTTGATCACCGGCACTGACCAGATGGCCTTCTTCGCCTCCTACCTGCGCCACCTGCTGATGCTGCTCGACGTGCGCGCCGAGCTTGTCGCCTCCGCCTCCCAGGAGGCGCTTGGACGACTCTCGCGGATCGACTCCGAGACGCTCGTGATCGGCCTCTCGGCCGGCCGTCCGAACCCGCTGGTGACGCGGGGGATGAAGCTCGCGCGGCATCGCAAGGCGCAAACGATCGCGATCACCGACGCGACGCTGTCGGAGGTCGCCCGGCTGGCTCGCATCCGCCTCTACTACTCGTCGAACTCACCGGCGTACGTACGCTCCCACACGGCGCTGTTGTCGATCATCCAGGGGCTTGCTTACGGCGTCTACGCGCGCGACGCCGAGGCCTACGACGATCGGATCAAGGCGTTCCGCCTGAAATAGCCGGTCCGGAGCTCATCCGGACCTCCGGCGAACAGCTACGGCCCAGGGCTGTCTAGACTGACTGGAATGCGCGACGAGGCGACATTCCGCGTCAAGGCCGGACTGGCCGAGATGCTCAAGGGCGGCGTCATCATGGACGTCGTGACGCCCGCCGAGGCCGAGGTCGCCGAGGCTGCGGGAGCCACCGCTGTGATGGCGCTCGAGCGCGTCCCGGCCGACATCCGCCGAGATGGCGGCGTGGCGCGGATGTCGGATCCCGCGATGGTCCGCGGCATCCAGGCCGCCGTCAGCATCCCGGTGATGGCCAAGGCGCGCATCGGGCACTTCGCCGAGGCGCAGGTGCTCGAGGCGCTCGAAGTCGACTACATCGACGAGTCCGAGGTGTTGACGCCCGCCGACGAGGTGAACCACATCGACAAGTGGCGCTTCAAGGTGCCATTCGTGTGCGGCGCGACGAACCTCGGCGAAGCGCTGCGGCGAATCGGCGAGGGCGCGGCGATGATTCGCTCAAAGGGCGAGGCCGGGACGGGCGACATCGTCGAGGCGGTGCGGCACATGCGCGAGATCACTGGCGCGATCCGGCGCCTCTCGGGGCTTGCGCAGGACGAGCTCGCCGCGGCGGCCAAGGACCTCGGTGCGCCGCTGGAGGCCGTACGCGGCGTCGCCGCCGACGGCCGCCTGCCGGTCGTGCTCTTCAGCGCCGGCGGGATCGCAACTCCCGCGGATGCGGCGCTGATGATGCAGTTGGGCGCGGAGGGGCTGTTCGTCGGGTCGGGCATCTTCAAGTCAGAGGATCCTGAGCGCCGAGCGCGTGCGATCGTCGAGGCGACCACGCACTTCAACGACCCCGAGCGGGTCGCGCGTGCGTCGGACGGCCTTGGCGGCGCGATGTCGTCGCTGGAAACGCGCAAGCTCGACGACGCGCAGCTACTCGCCCAACGCGGCTGGTAGGGCCAATGCCGCCGGTGGGCGTGCTCGCCCTCCAGGGCGACTTCGAAGCGCATGCCAAGCTGCTGCGCACGGTCGGCCTCGAGCCGCGCGAGGTACGAACCCCCGCTGAGCTGGAGGCGCTGGACGGGCTCGTGATCCCGGGCGGCGAGTCGACGACGATGACGCTCGGGATCGAGCGCGACGGGCTGGCCGAGCCGTTGCGCGCGCTGGCGCGCTCCGGCACGCCCGTTCTGGGGACCTGCGCCGGCATGATCATCCTCGACCGCGACCACCTGGGGTTGATGGACATCCGTGCTCGGCGCAACGCCTTCGGCCGGCAGTTGCGCTCGTTCGAAGCCGACCTCGAGATCAAGGGGATCGAAGGCGGCCCCCTCCGCAGCGTCTTCATTCGCGCGCCGTGGATCGCGGACCACGGTCCAGGCGTCGAGATCCTTGCCACGATCGATGGCCATCCCGTCGCCGCACGCCAGGGCCGCCTCCTTGCAGTCGCCTTTCACCCCGAGCTCGCCGGCGACAGTCGCATCCACGGACTGTTTGCCGACGATGTACGCAGGCGCGTGCACCCCGGCTGAGCCGAGCGCACCACCGGCGCAACCCTGGCACCTGAGGCGGTTTACTCACAGACGTGCGCACAGCAGCGTCCAACGTCAGCCGCCGCGGGAGGACGGCCCGACGACGACTGGCGTGTCTTGGGGTCGCGCTGGTCGCCAGCCTTACGGCCCAGGCCGCGCTTGAGGCCAGCAATGCGTCCGCGGGAGTCTGTGGGCTGCCCGACGTGGCGCCGCTGTACATCGAATATGCCGACAGCAACGTGGACTTCCGCTACGACGTCTTCGCGCGGCCCGGCCTCGTCCTCGCCACCGACGGGCAGCCGGGGACCCCGAAGGATCCGCAGCCGCTGCGCGCGGCGGGCGCGCGGACGATCTTCTGGGACCTGCACATGGAGAATCTCGTCGGGACTCCGGCCGATCCGGTCGATCCGAGCGAGATCCCGGCCGCGGTGGCCGACGAACTCGCCCGCGCACGCGCCTCGTCGGCCTGCGCGAATCCGCCGATCGCTCTCAACGAGCTGCTCGGAGCCAGCAGCCAGGGGCCGTTCCGAGGGGCCGAGCGTACCTATCGCGCCAACGTGCTCGCGCTGCTGCAGGGGCTGAGCGCCGGGGGCGCCGTTCCCTTCCTGCTGCTGCCGGGTTCGATCGCCACCAACGGAGCCGCGGGCGACTATCTCAGGCAGGCGGCCGATGTTTCCGGGCTCGTCGCCGAGATCTATTTCAACGGGTCGCAGCTCTTCTCCGCGGGCCCGCTGTTGGCGAGTCGCGAAGTTCGGCTCGGCCTGCGCAACGGGGTGGCCGCCCTCGAGGCGCTGGGAGTCCCGCCGGCGAGGCTCGGGGTCATGCTCGGCTTTCAGTCGATGCCCGGCGCCGGCGGTCGCGAGAGCCTGCAGCCACGAGATCCCTGGTTCGAGGTGGTGAAGCTGCAGGCGCTCGCCGGGCGCCAGGTGGCCACCGACGAGAATCTCGGAACCGTCTGGTCGTGGGGTTGGGGAACGTTCAACAATCCGGGCAGCGCCGATCCCGACAAACCGACTGCGGCGTGCGTCTACCTCTGGGCGCGTGACCAGAGTCTGTGCAACGCGCCGTTGCGCGACCCCAGCTTCAACCAGTCGCTCGACGAGGGCCAGATCGCGCTGCCGGCGGGACTCACCTGCCAGTGGGACAAGGGGCAGATCCGCGACATCGACATCGAACGCTTCAAGACGGTGCTGGGCAGTCGCGCAAAGGCGTTCTCACTGCTGCTGCAGCGAGGCGTCAGCGCTGCTGCGACGACCGTCTCGAGCGCCGAGGTCAAGCGCGCGGAACGGGCGATCATCGCCAGGCGCTACGGTGGCAGCGCCGGTCGTTACGCGGCGGCGCTGCGCCGCGTCCAGACGACACGCAAGATCGCTCGTTCGCTGATCGGCGACGAGCTCGCGCGCCAGCGGCTGACCGCGCAGGCGCCCGGGCACAACTATGCTCAGTGGCTCTCGGACGCCGAGAAGGCGGCGCTCGATCAGACCACGTGCGTGCGCGATGCGCTGCCGGCTACCGGTCCGGTGAACCTGCCTCAGCGGATCGGGTTTCTGCACCCGGTCAGCGCCAACGGACAGAGCCGGGTCGCAGCCGTCGGCTCTGCCCGCGGCTGAGAGCCGCCGCTCAGACGAGCTCGCGGTCGCGTCGCTCCGCGTAGCGCCGGAAGGCGCGCTCGAAGCGCTCCCAGTCGCCCAGCAAGGGATCGTCGGGCGGCGGCGGCGCGGGCGCACGCTTCGGTCCCTCGTCACCGCCGAAGCGCGACATCCAGGTGGTCAGCGATCCGCAGAGGACCGCGAGGCCGACGAGCGCCGCCGCCCACGCGGCTCGGTGGGCGAGCAATGCGGCAACGGCGGTCGCGTAGGCGCCGAGCGACCCCAGTAACAGGGCCGAGATCGTGCGCCGAGCGGCTGGCGTCGTCGGCGGGGGCCCGAGATAGGCGAGCGCGATGCAGACGATCAACACGCCGCAGCAGGCGAGTTTCAACCAGAGGGGCAGTGCCGCGATGCTCATGCGCGAGAGACGGGTAAGTCTGCACCCCAGGCTACCCCCTTTGCGGATCGACTACCAGGGCATCCGGGCGTGGGCGCGCGATCACCGCCATGCGGTCGCCGAAGTCCGGCGCCCATTGGCGCCCCGCGAGTCCGAGCGCGCGCGCTCCGGCCGTCAGCGTGTGGCCGAGCGTGGGGGAGTATCCGTCGAGCCGGCTGAGGTAGTAGGCGACGGTGAAGCTTTTCGGTGCGGTCGTCAGCTCGAGCAGCTCGAAGCCGTGACGCGCGAGCAGCACGCCTAGGGAAGCGCGCGTGAAGTACTGCAGGTGGGTCGGGATCACCGACCACCAGTGCGCACCGAGCAAGCGGGCGATCCGGCTGCCGGCATCCGGCAGCGCGATCCAGGTCACTCCGCCGGGTGCGATCAGCTCGCGCACGCGCCTGAGGGCGTCGCCGGGATCGGCGAGATGCTCGATCACGTCTCCAAGCACGACCGCGTTGAAGCGGCGTTCGCCGAGCTTCGCATCGAGCAGACCGCCCGTACGGACATCGACCCCGAGCTGCTCACGCGCGTGGCGTGAGGCGAAGTCGCTGGGTTCGACACCGATGGCGCGCCAGCCGCGATCGCACGCTTCGGCTACCAGGAAGCCCACCCAGCAGCCGAGGTCGAGCAGCTCGCCGCGATCAACGTGGCATTCGATCCGCGCAAGCGCCGATCGGGCGGTCTGGCGCTGGCCCTCCGGCTCGTCGACATAGCCCTGCGAGGCCGCCGCGCGGTAGGCGTCGGCAAGCCAGCGATCGTCGGGGAAGCGCTCGAGCTGCATGTGCCCGCAGGTGGAGCAGCGAACGATGTCGGCGAGCGCGGTGCCGAAGCCGGTGGTCGTCGGGGAGAGGCCGTCCGGCCCCGCCTCGCCGGCCACCCGCAGATGGCGCCGAAGCGCCAGGTCGGCGCAAGCAGCGCAGCGACCGGACGGCTGCTGTCGGGTTGCGGGTGCCACCGCGCCGCAGCCTATGCTCTGACGATGGCGCAAGCCCAACCCGTAAGTCCCACGCCGGTGCGCGAACTGGGTCTGCTCTCCGTGGTCGCCCCGATGTGCAACGAGGAGGGCATCGTCGAGCCGTTTTACGCGCGCGTCTGCGCAGCGCTCGCGGACCTGCCGTTCGAGTTGATCGTGATCGACGATGGATCGGTCGACGGCACCGCTGAGCGCTTGGCCCGCCTGGCAGAGGACGACCGGCGTTTGCGAGTCCTGACGCTGTCACGAAACTTCGGGCATCAGACGGCGATCACGGCCGGGCTCGACCACGCATCGGGCGACGCCGTGGTGATGATCGACGGCGACATGCAGGACCCGCCCGAGCTGATCCACGAGATGCTCGATCACTGGCGCCGGGGATCGGACGTCGTCTACGCGGTGCGTGAGCAGCGTCAGGGCGAGACCCGCTTCAAGCTGGTGACCGCCGACTGGTTCTATCGCTTGTTCGCGCGAATCTCGAAGATCGACCTCCAGCCCAACTCGGGCGACTTCCGGCTGATGGACAAGGCGGCGCTGATGGGGTTGCGCTCGATGCGCGAGCGCAATCGCTTCCTGCGCGGGATGACGGTCTGGGTGGGCTTCAACCAGAGCGCGGTCGGCTACGTGCGCGAGCCTCGACCAGAGGGCGAGACGAAATACACGCTGCGCCGCATGCTGCGCTTCTCGCTTGACGCCGTCGCGTCGTTCTCGCACCTGCCGCTTCAGCTTGCGACGCTGCTCGGCTTCGTCTTCTCGATCGCCGCATTCGTCGCGTTGCCGCTGGTGGTGCTGGCGCGTGTGTTCAAGGTCTATGTCCCGGGTGTCAGCTCGATCCTCTTCGTCGTCCTGCTGCTGGGCGGCATCCAGCTGATCACGGTCGGGATCATCGGCGAGTACGTCGGGCGGATCTACGACGAGGTCAAACGCCGCCCCCTGTACCTCGTCAAGACCAGGCGCAATTTTCCCGACGCCGCCTCGGATGCCGCCGATCAGGTGGACCAAGAGCGCATCGGGACCTTCTAGTGGCCCGCCCGGTAGCGTGACTGCGATCCCACGGCGGGTCGCGGTCATCGGCGCCGGTGTGACAGGGCTCGTCGCCGCGTACAGGCTGACGCTGGCCGGCGTGGCGCCGGATGTCTACGAGCGCTGGCCTGGGCTCGGCGGTCAGGCGGCGACACTCGACGTGGGCGGCGGTGACCGCCTCGAGCGCTACTACCACCACCTCTTCATGTCGGACCGCCACATCGCGGCGCTCTACGAGGAGCTCGGGATGCCCGACGACCTGCGCTGGGAGCCGTCATCGATGGCGTTCTTTGCCGACGGGCGCTCGCACGCGTTCACGACCCCGCTCGACCTGCTGCGCTTTGCGCCGCTCTCGCTGCGGTCGCGGCTGCGGATGGGACTGGCCGTGCTGCGGCTGCAGCGCTCGGGCAGGGACGGCGCCAGCTTCGAGCACGAGTCTGCCCGCGCGTGGATCGAGCGCAGCATGGGCAGCGAAGCGTACGCTCGCGTCTGGCAGCCGCTGCTGCGTGGCAAGTTCGGCGACCGTGCCGACGATATCTCGATGGCGTGGTTGCATTCGAAGTTGACCCTGCGCCGCCAACTCGAAGGCGAGCAGGCGCGGCGCGAGCTCCTCGGCTACCCGCGCGGCAGCTTCGAGCCGCTGTTCGCGCGGCTCCAGCGTGAGATCGAGCGCGGCGGCGGGCGGATCCTGATCGACCGCCCTGCGGCGCGGCTGATGCGTGCACCCGACGGCGGGGTGCTGGTCCAGGCGGGCGCGCCCGGATCGTTTCGCATCGGTCTCGACCCGCGGCGCGTGGAGGCTGCCGGCGAGCCCGTCGGCTACGACGCGGCGCTTGCGACGGTGCCCTGCGATGTCTTTGAATCCTTGCTCGATCCGCCGCTTGCCGCCGACCTGTCACCCGGCTACCTCGACCGGCTGCGCTCGATCGAGTACCACGCGGCGATCTGTGTGCTGCTGGAGCTCGACCGCTCCTATACGCCGTTCTACTGGACGAACATGGCCGATGCCGAAATTCCCTTCGTCGGACTCGTGGAGCACACCAACCTCGTTGACCGCGCCGCGTACGGCGGGCGGCGTTTTCTCTACATCGCCAACTACGTGAGCCTCCACGACGGGTTGCTGGAGTGTTCGCTCGACGAGCTGCTCGATCGGTACGAGCCCGCGCTGCGCAGGATCAATCCCGGCTGGAGCCGTTCCTGGATCCGGCAAGCGTGGCTGCACCGCGAGCCCGCGGCGCAGCCGATTGTCGACGTCGCCTATCGGACGCGCATTCCCCCGATCGACACCGGCGCTCGCGGTCTCTACCTCGCCAATACGACGCAGGTGTACCCCGAGGACCGCGGCACGAATTACGCAGTGCGCCTCGGCGACCAGGCGGCAGCGCAGCTGCTCGCGCTAGCGACGGGGCACGCGGAAGTGAACCACCAGCGGAGTTAGCGAGAACAGGCTGCCTGGGCCGCCGGCATAGCCGCGCACGACGTGGCGGCCCGGCTTGAGGTTCGAGAACTTGGTCGCACCGAGCGGGCAGAGCTGTTGGGTGCGCCGGTCGAGACGGCACAGCACCACCCCGGCGGTCGGATCGCCGCTCGAGAATCGGACCGTCGCGTGCTTGCCGTGCACCGCGACGCTCCTCGCCACCCTGGCGGACGGCACCGGTGTGAGCCGCCGGACGAAGATGTCGTCGAGCCCGTTGGTCTTGTTGGGCACGAGGTTGTCGGCTCCCGACTGCAAAGCGAGCACCGTTCCGGCATCGGAGATCGAAGGCCGCTGTAGCAGCGGCCGCGTGACCTCGGGCCCGCGCGGGGAGCCATCGGCGCTGACATCGGCCACCACGGTGGTTCCACGCGTCCGATCGTGTACGAAGATGTCTTCGCCAGGCGCGTCGCCGAAAGCGATGTTGTCGGCGAAGGATTCGAAGGCGATGAACCGCCCGTCAGGCGTGATCACGGGCGCGAAGGAGTCATTGGCTGCCGGTTCGCCGGATGACGAGACGCTGATTCGGGAAGTGACGTGGTGGTTGACGTCGTGCACGAACACATTGGTTCGGCTGTTGCCCCTCCCTGACACGAGATTCGACGCGTCGGAGTCAAATGTGACGAATCTGCCGTCACGCGAGACGTCGGATACCTGAGTGAACGGCGGGGTGATCGAGGCGTTCTGCTCGGACCCGTCGGTGGACACGCTGACCCGCGTCGTTATCCCCCGCACGAGGTCGCGCAAGAACACATCCGCGACGCCGTTGCCGTCGTCGGCGACGAGGTTGGTGGCGTTCGACGTGAAGCTGACGAAGCTGCCATCGGGCGAGATAGCCGGGTTGTAGGAGGCTCCGTTCGCTTCGCCGCCGCCGGTCGCAACCGATGCGCGCGTCGTCGTGCCGGCCACCATGTCACGCACGAAGATGTCGAGTGCGCCGGTCGTGTCGCCCGGAACGAGGTTGGAGGCCGACGAGGTGAAGGCGACGAAACGCCCGTCGGCCGAGATTCGAGGCTGCGATGAGTCACCGTTGGACTGCCTCCCATCGCCGGCCACCGATGCGCGCTGGATACGGCCCGTGGCTTCGCGCACGAAAACCTCGTTGCGGCCGCTTCCGTCGCCTGGAACGAGGTTCGACGCGGCCGAGGCAAACGCAACAGCCAGCGACCCGGCGGCGAGCGACGGAGTGATCGAGGGACCGTTGGCGGGCGCGCCACCCGGTGCAAGCGACAACAGCTGGATAACGCCGGTGGTCAGGTCAGTTTGGTAGATGTCGCGCACGGCGCCGTTCCCGTCGGCGGGGCACGGGATCCCGCTCAGCAAGTCTTGCACGGGGGACTGCGTGACAGCTCTCCAGCTGGCGGCCGATCC
>DASZZG010000145.1:0-15175 GCA_035543355.1 Solirubrobacteraceae bacterium
AGCCGGCTGCGGCCGCCGGATTGACGGTGAAAATTGCGCCCGACGCCACGTCGGACGCGCCGAGTGCGAGCGACGCAGCGAACGCCGCGATCAGGGAGACCCTCCTCATGTCATCCCAGGATAGCCATGCGGCACGCGGCAAACGCCAAACCTCATGCAAGCCGGCGTCGCAGCAGCTTGCCGCTCGCCGTCCGCGGTAGCTCGGACAGCAGCACGAATTCCTTCGGAACCTTGAAGCCCGCCAGGCGCTCGGCGCAGTGCTCGCGCAGGTTTGGGGGCGCGGTGTTGTCCCCGGGACGCAGCACGACGGCAGCGACGACGCGCTCGCCCCATTCGGCGTCCGGACGCCCGAAGACACCGGCGTCGGCAACCGCCCGATGCTCGAGCAGCACGGCTTCGACCTCCGCCGGAGCGACGTTCTCGCCGCCGCTGACGATCATCTCCGAGCGCCGGCCGACCACCGTCAGCCTGCCCGACTCGTCGAGCGTCCCCAGGTCTGCGGTATGCAGCAGGCCGTCGGCGCCCAGCGCCGCGGTGGCCACGGTCGCGCCGGCGACGAGAATCTCGCCGTCGGCACCGATCTGCACGCTGGTGCCGGGCAGCGGCCGCCCGGCGGTCTCCGGCTCGCCGATCGCCGACACCGTGACCTGCGAGCAGGCCTCGGCGAGGCCGTAGGTCTGGGCGAGCGGTACACCCACTTCGCGCGCGCGCCGCGCCAGCTCGAGCGGCAGCGGGGCGCCCCCGATCAGCGCGCAGCGCAGCGCCGGGGGATGGTCGAGGCCGGAGTCGAGCAGCCGTCGCAGCATCGTCGGCACCAGCGAAACGAGCGTGATCCGCTCGTCGCGCAGGGCGTGCAGCACGCGTGCGGTGTCGAAGCGCTCGTGCAACACGGCGGTCGTCGCATGGATCGCGCAGCGCAGCAGAATCGACAGCCCTCCGACGTGTGCGAGCGGAAGCGCGCAGAGCCAGCGCTCGTCCGGGTCGTGGCCGAGAGCCGCCGCCGAGCCCCGCGCGCTCGCCTCCCAGTTGGCGTAGGTGAGCGCGACGGGCGCCGGGGCTCCGCGCGTCCCGGAGGTGTGCACGACGATCGCCGGCGCGTCGGGATCGTGGCGTCCGGCAAGGTCCGCCGGCGCGATCGGGTCGGCCTGCGGGAGCTCCTCGAGGACCAGCGCCGCGCCAGCCGACTGCGCCGCTCGCTCCCGGGCGGTCAACCGTTCGTGCAGCGGAACCGCGACGGCACCCAGCCGCAGGCAGGCGTGTAGCGCGACAGCGAAGTCGACGCCCGCCGGCAGCGCGAGCGCGACGCGATCGCCGGAGCTGACGCCGCTTGCCGCGAGCCCGTACGCGGCAAGCTCCGCGCGTCGCGCGAGCTCGTCGTAGGTCACCCGCCCCGCGGCTGTCTCGAGCGCGACCTGACGAGGGTGCGCGGCGGCGGCGCGAGGCAGCCAAGGTTCGACCTTCATCGCGCAGAGGCTAGTCTTGCCGGCCCGCCAAGTCGCTTCTGAAAGTAGGTGCACGTGGCCGTTAGCTGGACGCCCGCGGGCGATTACTCGGATATCCGCTACGAGCTCTCCGATGCGCCCGACGCCGGCATCGCCAAGATCACGATCAACCGCCCCGAGGTTCGCAACGCGTTCCGCCCGCAGACCGTGATCGAGCTGTCCGACGCCTTCGCGCGGGCGCGCGACGACCTCGAGGTCGGCGTGATCGTCCTCACCGGCGAGGGGCCTGACGCTTTCTGCTCTGGCGGCGACCAGCGCGTGCGGGGCGACTCGGGCTACCTCGAGGATCCGGACGGACCTGGCGTCGGGCGCTTCCACATCACCGACCTCCAAGTGCAGATCCGGCGCACGCCGAAGCCCGTCGTCGCCATGGTCGCCGGCTACGCGATCGGCGGCGGGCACGTCCTGCACGTCTGCTGCGACCTAACGATCGCCGCCGACAACGCGCGCTTCGGCCAGACAGGGCCGAGGGTGGGTTCTTTCGACGGCGGCTTCGGTGCGAGCCTGCTGGCGCGCCAGGTCGGCCAGAAGCGGGCAAAGGAGATCTGGTTCCTCTGCCGCCAGTACGACGCCCGGCGCGCGTATGAGATGGGCCTCGTCAACGCGGTCGTCCCGCTCGAGCGCCTCGAGCAGGAGACGGTGAAGTGGTGCCGCGAGATGCTCGCCCTCTCGCCCTTCGCGCTGCGCCTCCTGAAGGCAAGTTTCAACGCCGAGGAGGACGGGCTCGCGGGCATCCAGCAACTCGCCCACGATGCCAATCTCCTCTTCTACGGGAGCGACGAGGCGCAGGAGGGCCGCGACGCGTACACGCAGAAGCGTGAACCCGACTACTCACGCTTCCCGAAACGGCCGTAGCGGAGGAGCTGCTCGATGACTCCAGCCGGGGTCGGCGGCGGGCTGCGGATCTGGCTGATGGCGGCGAGGGTGCGTACGCTGCCGGCGGCGATCGCGCCGGTGGTCGTGGGCACCGCGCTCGCGGCCCACGAGGGCTCGTTCCATCCGCTGACGCTGCTCGCCACGCTGATCGGCGCGGTCTTCATCCAGGTCGGGACCAACCTCTCCAACGACTACTCCGATGCGCGGCGCGGCGCCGACACCGAGGACCGCCTCGGGCCCGTCAGGGTGACAGCGGGCGGCCTCGTCCCACCGCGCCAGGTGCTCGTCGCGACATACGTGTCCTTCGGGGTGGCGGTGCTGGTCGGCGTATACCTGGTCGTCGTCGCCGGCCCCGTCCTGCTGGCGGTCGGCGCAGCGTCGATCCTCGCCGGCGTGCTCTATACGGGCGGGCCGCGGCCTTACGGCTACGAGGGCCTGGGCGAGCTGTTCGTCTTCCTCTTCTTCGGCATCGTGGCGGTCAGCGGGTCGTTCTTCGTTCAGACGAAGCGGTTGGAATGGGAGGCCTTTGCCCTGGCCGTCCCGGTCGGGCTGCTCGCGGCGGCGATTCTCGTCGTCAACAACGTGCGCGACCTCGAAACCGATCGCCGCGCCGGCAAGCGCACGCTCGCCGTGCGCCTTGGGCGAGACCGGGCTCGCCGCCTCTACGCAGCGATGATCTACGGCGCATTCCTGATCGCCCCGCTGCCATGGCTGATCGGCGATGCGCTGTCGGCGTACCTTCTGCTCGCCCTGCTTGCGCTGCCACTCGCGGTACCGCTCGTGGGCACGGTCTCCACCCATACCGACGGCCCGTCGCTCAACCGCGCATTGGCGGGTACGGGGCTGGCCCAGCTCGTCTTCTGCGCGCTGCTCGCCGCCGGCGTGCTGCTGAGCTGATGAAAGTTTCGCTCGAGCCGCGGGTGCTGCGCTTCGCGGCCCCGCTGCGAACCGCATACGGAGAGCTGTCCGAGCGTGAGCTGATCGAGCTGCGGCTAGAGTGCGAGGACGGAGCCGTCGGCGTTGGCGAGGCCGCGCCGCTGGAGCCCTACGACGGAGTGTCGACCGCCGCCGCGATGGCAGCGCTCGAGGCGTGCCGCCCGTTGCTCGAAGCGAGCGACGGCGCGGACCACGCCGGGCTGATCGCCCACTGCGCGCGCACCGCCTCCCTCCCCCAGGCGCTCGCGGCGATCGACCTCGCGCTGTGGGACCTCGCGGGTAGGCGCGCCGACCGGCCGGTCGCCGCCCTGCTGAACGGCGAGTCTGTCGACCACGTTGCGGTGAACGCCACGATCGGCGCGGTCGAGCCTGCGGCCGCCGCTGCCGAGGCCGCCGCCGCGGTCCATGCGGGCTTTCGCTGTGTGAAGTTGAAGGTCGGCTCAGGCGACGACGCCGGCCGCGTCGCGGCGGTGCGCGCGGCGATCGCGCCGGAGGTCGCACTGCGCGTCGACGCCAACGGGGCCTGGTCGGTGGAGCAGGCGATCGCGTCGCTCGAAGCGCTCGCCGAGTTTGGGCTGGAGCTGGTGGAAGAGCCGGTGCACGGGATCGAGGCGCTGCGCCGGCTGCGCGGACGGACCGAGATCGCCCTGACGATCGACGAGACGGCCGCCTGCGACGGGGCGATCACGTCGGGCGCTGCCGACGGAGTCTGCCTCAAGCTCAGCCGCTGCGGTGGAATCACAGGTCTGCTCGACGCGGCCCTACGGGCGCGTAGCGCCGGCGGCTTCGTCTACCTGTCCTCGACGTTCGACGGTCCGCTCGGCATCGCCGCCGCCCTGCATGCCGCAAGCGCGCTGGCGCCGCTTCCCGCCTGCGGTCTGGCGACGCTCAGCCTGTTCGAGGACCTGGCCGGCGAGTTGCAGGCGGTCGACGGCTCGATCGCGGTGCCGAGCGGCGCCGGCCTCGGTGTCCAGACCTCGTGATAGTCAGACCCGCTGTGCCACCAGCGTCGGCGCCTCGAGCTGCGGCGCATGTCCACAGCCGGGGACGATCGCCACTTCGACGTCCGCGATCGCCGGCGCCATCGCCTCGGCAGTCGCGCGGAACTTCTCGTCGCGCTCCCCGGCAATCAACGTCACCGGCATGGCAAGCTCGCAAAGACGGTCCCAGCACGGCTCCATCGCACCGACCCCCAAGCCCCTCAGCGCAGCCGCCAGAGCGCGCGGATCGTTGCTCACGCGGTCGGCATGGGCGGCTGCGGCGACCTCGGCCGGCTGGCCGGCGAATAGCGGCTGCGCCGCCCAGCAGCGCACGAACTCGTCGATCGGCGAGCGCTCGATCTCGGCCGCCAGCCGCTCATCCGCCGCGCGCCGCGCCCTGCGCTCGGCAGCGTCCGCAATGCCGGCTGACGCGCCGATCAGGGTCAGCCGCGCCACCCGCGCGGCGCCGAGCTCGAGAGCGGCGCTCAGCGCGAGGCGCCCGCCCATCGAGTAGCCGACGAGCGCGAAAGGCTCAGGGCTGAGCGCCGCGATGTCGGCGATGCAGGCCGCGAACGAGATCGGCCGGCGGGCGGCCGCCGAGCCGTGCCCGCGGATGTCGGGGGCGAGCGGCCGATAGCGTTTCACCAGCCGCGCGATCACCGGATCCCAGCTGGCGCTGGTCTGCGTGAAGCCATGCAGCAGCACGATCGTTCCGAGCACGCCGACAGGATGACCGCCATTGACACCTACCGTCTGCTGCGCGCCTTCGTCGATGAGCTGTCGCGTTGCGGGATGCGCGCGGCCTGCACTTCTCCGGGCTCTCGTTGCGCTCCGCTGGTCCTTTCGCTCACGCGGGACGAGCGGCTGGCGTGCTACTCGCACATCGACGAGCGCTGCGCCGGGTTCTTCGCGCTCGGCCTGGCCAGAGCGGGCGGTCAGCCGGTCGCGCTGGCATGCACGTCGGGGACCGCTGCCGCCGAGCTGGCCCCGGCGGTGCACGAGGCACACGAAGCGCGCGTCCCGCTGCTGGTTCTGACCGCGGACCGCCCGCCGGAGCTGCGCGACACGGGCGCTGGGCAGACGATTGACCAGCTCAAGCTGTATGGCGACGCGGTCAAGTGGTTCGTCGAGGTGGGCACGCACGACGCCAACACCGACCGCATCCGCTGGATCCGGTCACTCGCCTGCCGCGCCTGGTGGACGGCGCAGAGCGGGCGCCCGGGGCCGGTGCAGCTCAACTTCGCCCTGCGCGAGCCGCTGGTGCTGGACGAGCCGCTGACCGCCGAACCCGCTGAGAGCGCGGGACGCGCCGGGGGACGGCCCTGGCTGACTCGTCCCCAAACGCGCGCGTTGTCGGCGCCCGATGTGCTCGATGGGTTTGCGGCCGATCTGCGCGCACGCCGCCGCGGCGTGATCGTCGCCGGGCGCACCGACCCGCCCGAGCTCGGCGCGTCGATCGCGCAGCTCGCGCAGCGGGCCGGCTACCCGCTGCTCGCCGACCCGCAATCGGGCGCTCGCCGCGGGCCCTTGGCCGTCGCCCACTACGACGCGCTGCTGCGCGACCATCGCTTTGCGGCGGCACATGCTCCGGAGCTTGTCCTGCGGATCGGCGACCTGCCAACCTCCAAGCCGCTGCGGCGCTGGCTCGCCAGGCTGCCAGATGCCCTCCAGGTGCGCATCGACGCCGAGGACTCCTGGCAGGACCCCGATGCCGCGACCGCCACGCTGCTCGCGAGCGACCCGGCGGCGACGATCGAAGCGCTGGTCGCTGAGAGTCCGGGCGCCGCCGCCCACGACCAGCAATGGGTCGACTCATGGATCCGGGCGGATGCGGCAGCCGCAACGGCGATCGCGAGTGCGCTTGCCGACGATCTCTGCGAGCCCCGCGTTGCGGCCGAGCTGGGCGCTCGACTGCCCGCCGAAGTCACGTGCATGGTGGCCTCGTCGATGCCCGTGCGCGATCTGGAGACGTTCTGGCCGGTGCGCGACGCTCCGCCGCGAACGCTGTCGAACCGCGGCGCCAACGGCATCGACGGCACCGTCTCGACCGCCTTCGGCGCGGCCGCCGTCGCGGATGGGCCCGTCGTGCTGGTGATCGGAGACGTCGCGCTCGCGCACGACATCGGCGGCCTGCTCGCGGCCTCGCGGCTCGGACTGAAGCTGACGATTGTGCTGCTCAACAACGATGGCGGGGGGATCTTCCATTTCCTGCCGATCGCCAACGAGCCCGACGCGTTCGAGCAGCACATCGCCACTCCGCATGGGCTCGACTTTGCGCACGCCGCGGCGCTCTATGGCTGCCGTTACGAACGCGCCGCCGACGCCGCCGGTTTCAGCGCCGCGCTGGACCGCGCGCTGGCGGCGCCGACCACGATGATCGTCGAGGTCGGCACGGACCGCAGCGACAACGTCGCCGTGCACGAGCGGGTCTGGGAGGCCGTGGCAAGCGCGGCGACGGCCGCTACCTAGCTCGCGAGCACCGGCAGCAGCGCGCCGAGCTTGACCTCGGTCTCGGCCAGCTCGTCGGCCGGCTGCGAGTCGCGTACGACGCCGACCCCGGCGTAGCAACGCGCCTCGCCCCCGCGCAGCAGGGCGCAACGCAGCGCGACGCAGAACTCGCCGTCATCGTTGCTGTCCGTCCATCCGATTGGCCCCGCGTACCAGCCGCGGTCGAGGCCTTCGAGCGCCGGGATCAGCGCAGCAGCTCGCTCGAACGGCTCGCCGCCGACCGCCGGGGTCGGGTGAAGCACACCCGCAAGCTCGATCGCCGAGTGCGGCCGTGCGAGCTGTGCCCTGATCGGCGTCGCAAGGTGCTGGATGTTGGCCACGCGCACGACCGCTGGCTCCGGCGCCTCGGCCACCCACACCGCGTGCGGACGCAGCGTGCGAACGATCCGGTGCGCGACGATCGCCTGCTCCTCACGATCCTTGGAAGAGGACAGCAGCTGCTCGCCGAGGTGGGCATCCACCGCCGGGTCGGCCGAACGGCGAATCGAACCGGCCAGGGCGACCGTCGTCGCGCGCATGCCCTCGCGGCGCACAAGCAGCTCGGGCGAAGCGCCGAGAAAAGCCGCATCGCCCGATCCGGTGCAGTAGACGAAGCAATCGCCGAAGGCGTCTCGCAGGACGCCGAACACCGCGGCCGGGTCGTGATCCGTGCCCGACTGCACCTGGACCTCGCGCGCAAGCACAATCTTCTCGAGCTCGCCGGCTCGGATGCGCTCCACCGCGCGGGCGACCGCCGACTCGTAGTGCTCGGGCGGCGCGGTCGAGAAGATCCGCGAGCGGCTCGTCGGCGACGGGTCGAGCAGTGGCAGCGGCAGCTGACGCAGCTCGTCGAGCCGATGCTCGAGCCGCGACAGCAGATCATCCGCGGTGTCGTCGGGCGTGGCGGCGGCGGAGATGGTCAGGCGCACGGCTCCTCCCTCGCGTGCGAGCGACACCTCGGGGACGGTAAGCGAGGCAGGCGCGAAGCCGCGCCAGTGCGGGGCGTCCGCGCCATCGGGAGCGAAGGCGAAGCCGCCGACGGCCACCAGGCCGGCTGCGCGTGGCTCGCTGGGATCACCTGCCAGGGCGCCGGCCGCGAGATCGCGCCACTCCTGCGCGGCGGCGGCGAAGCGCCGCTCGCCGCGTGCGAGGATCGCGTGCGCGCACCCCAGGGTCGCGAGGGCAAAGCCATCGCGGGCCGGCTGTTCGAAGCAGAACCAGGCTTCGCCCGGGCGGCGCGAGGCGAACACGACGGCGCTCGGATCGACCTGGGGCGCCAACTCCACGGTGAGCGCCGCGAGCGCCTCTCCGGCGCCCGCGCGAGCCCTGCTTACCGCTGCGGCGAGCCGCGAGCGCAATAGATCGCGCTGCGGCCCGTCGAGTGGCGATAGTCTCGCCCGGAGCTGGCTTGGCCCCGGCATGTGGTCAGGCTACTGCACTGAAACCGGCTCGAAGGGCACGAAGTTGCCCTTCTTCTTCCCCATCCGCACGACAATCTTGCCGTTCTTGCCGCTGGCGCTCACCGAACAGGTGAACGTCTTGCCCTGCTTGTAGGTAATGCTCTTCGGGCATTTCACGGTCGCTGCCCCTCCGAAAACGCCCTTGTTGAGCGATTGCGCGGCTTGAGAGCCCTTCACCGCCGTCCCGCCGCAGCCCGCGACGGCAACCGCAACCAGCGCCGCCGACCCGACCATAGCGCCAACACGTCGCGCCGAATCCTTTGCTGCTGAGCCTGCTCCCATTGTCGCCTCCATCTCTAGAACCCGGTCAGCCGAAGCGGCTTGAAGGGCACCGTGTTGCCCGTCTTCTTCTGCATCTGCACGACGATTTTGCCGGTCTTCCCCTGGGACGTCACCGAGCAGGTGAACGTCTTGCCCTGCTTGTAGGGAATGCTCTTCGGGCATTTCACGGCGGTCGCCGACCCTCCCAGAAATCCCTTGATCGACTGCTCCGCGGAAGAGCCCTTGACCGCCGTCCCACCGCAGCCCGCGACGGCAACCGCTACCAGCGCCGCCGACCCGACCATTCCCCCGACCCGTCGCGACGGTCGCCGCGCCGAACCGCTTGCTGCTGAGCCTGCTCCCACTGCTGCATCCATCTCTCGAGACCTCGCTTGGGCAGTACCTCCCGGGCGACGCCCGCTCTGGTCCGTGCCCTTCGTTGTAGAGACAGCCCCCGCCTACAAGCAAGCTGGGCGGTCCGTCCCGGCCGAAGCTTACGTCTCGCCGCGCCCGCGAGCTATCGCGATCTCGCCGGTGCGCGCCATCTCGATCAGTCCGAAGGGCCGCGCCATGCGCTCGAACGCCTCCACCTTGTCGTGCGTTCCGGTGATCTCGACTACCACCGCACGCTTGGTGACGTCGACGATCTTGCCACGAAAGATCTCGACGATCTGCATGACCTCTGCCCGCGAGGCGCCTTCCGCCGACACCTTGAACAGCGCCAGCTCGCGCGCGATCGTCTCCGCCGGCTCGAGGTCGCGGATCTTGAGCACGTTGATCAGCTTGTGCAGCTGCTTGGTGACCTGGTCGATCGGGTGCAGCGCGCCGTCGAGCGTGAGCGTGATGCGCGACACGCGCTCGTCGTCGGTGGGGCCCACGGCCAGGGTGTCGATGTTGAACCCCCGGCGGGCGAACAACCCGCTCACCCGCGTCAGCACGCCGGGCTTGTTCTCCACCAGGATCGACAGGATGTGCTTGCGTCCCGTGCGCAGCCCGACCGTCGCCTCGAGCTCCTCGAGCGACAGCAGCTCCTGAGTCCCAGGCTCACCCATCGCCCGTCACCCAACCATGTCCCTGGCGGCCTTGCCAGCAGGGATCATCGGGTACGTGTTCTCCTCCTTGGTGACGCGCACATCGACGAGCACCGGGCCCTCGGTCGCGATCGCCTCGCGCATGCCGTCAACAAGGGTCGTCTTGTCCTCAAGGCGCATGCCGGTGGCGCCGTAGGCCTCGGCGAGCTTGACGTAGTCGGGCCAGCGGCCCATCTCGACAGCCGAGTAGCGCTTGTCCCAGAACAGCTCCTGCCACTGGCGGACCATGCCGAGGTAGCCGTTGTTCATGATGAAGACCTTGATCGCGATGTCGTTCTCGGCGCAGGTCGCAAGCTCTTGCATGTTCATCTGCACCGAGCCGTCGCCGGCAATGCAGCAGACGAGATCGTCCGGGCACCCGACCTTCGCGCCCATCGCCGCCGGCAGGCCGAAGCCCATCGTCCCGAGGCCGCCGGAGTTGATCCAGCGGCGCGGCTTGGTGAAGTGGAAGTACTGCGCCGCCCACATCTGGTGCTGGCCGACGTCGGAGGTGACGATCGCGTCGCCGCCCGTCGCCTCGTAGAGCGCCTGGATCATGCGCTGCGGCTTGATCTCCGCGTCGGCGGAGTCCTCGTAGCCGAGCGGGTACTGGCGCTGCCAGCCGTGGATGCGCTCCCACCAGGGGTCGAGCCGAGATTGGTCCGCGCCGAGCGCGCGGTACTCGGTCAGCAGCCGCGGGGCGATGTTCTTCACGTCGCCGACGATCGGGATGTGGGCGGGGACGTTCTTGGAGATCTCCGCCGGGTCGATGTCGATGTGGATGAACTTCGCGCGCGGCGCGAACTCCGACAGCTTGCCCGTGATCCGGTCGTCGAAGCGCGCCCCGATCGCGATGATCAGGTCGGCCTCGTCCATCGCGTAGTTGGCGCTTCGCGTGCCGTGCATGCCGAGCATTCCGAGCCACTGGTCGTGGGGAGCCGGAAAGGCGCCGAGGCCCATCACGGTGCATGTGACCGGGAAGCGATCGGCGGTCGCCAGCTCGGTGAGCTCGGTCGCGGCGTTGGCGTTGACGACGCCGCCACCGGCGTAGATCACCGGGCGGACGGCGTTTGCCATCGCCTTCGCGGCGAGCCGGATCTGCTTCTGGTTGCCCTCGGTGGTGGGCTGATAGCCGGGCAGGGAGACGTCGGTCACCGGCTCGTACGGGATGTCGGCGCGCGAGAGGTCCTGCGGGATGTCGACGACGACCGGCCCGGGCCGTCCCGTGCGCGCGATGTGAAACGCCTCGTGGATCGAGCGCGGTATCTCCAGCGGGTGGCGAATCATGAACGAGTGCTTGACGATCGGCATCGTGATCCCGATCGTGTCTGCTTCCTGGAATCCGTCGGTGCCCAGCAGCTCCGTGCGCACCTGGCCGGTCAGGAACACGACCGGCACCGAGTCCATCATCGCGTCACAGATCGGCGTCACCAGGTTGGTCGCTCCGGGGCCGGAGGTCCCGGCGGCGACGCCCACCTTGCCGGTGGCCTTCGCATAGCCCTCGGCGGCGTGTCCGCCGCCGGCCTCGTGGCGCACGAGGATGTGACGGATGCCGGCGTCGTAGAAGGCGTCGTACGTCGGCAGGTTCGCGCCGCCGGGAAGCCCGAAGACGACGTCGACGCCCTCGGCCTTGAGGCATTCCATCAGGGCATCGACTGCTCGCATCGAGTTCAGGCTCCTAGATTTCGCGGAAGGCGACGAAACCGCGCGGCCAAAGGCTCCGCGCGGCGACCGAATCACCAGTGTACCAGCGGTTTTTGAGCGTCCTGGGCGGACGCGCCCGAGCACTCAGAGGGCGTGCGTGCTCGGCCTCGGCGCCTCGGGCGCGATTGCCACGTCGGGAAACTCGAGCTCTGACCCGCAACGCGTGCAGAGCGCGTCGTGGAGCTTGACGACCTTGCCGCAACCCGGACACTGGCGCCGCAGCTCCGCGGTCTCGAAGCGATACAGCAGGGCCGCGATCAGGCCGACGCCCGGCAGCGCGGCGCAGATCAGGAACCAGATGACGAACGACGACCCCTTGATGCGACCGACGAGGCCACCCGCGATTCCGAACGCGAGCGCGATGATCAGGTAAGCCACGGCCGCCTCGCCCTTAGAGGATCAGGCGTGCCACCCACACCAGCACGGCGATGACCAGCACCGCCGCCGCGATGTAGAAGACCGTCACCACCAGGCCGATCACGATCTTGACGGCAATGACCACGACGGCCGCCGCGATCACAATGCCCAGCGCACGACCCAGCAGAGGATGTTTCATACGCTCAAGCGTAGTGGGTCGTCATGCGACGACCCACTACACGAGGCGCACGGGATCCGTGCCGGCGGGTTTCCCCGTCAGTCGTAAACGCGCTTGAGGTGCCCGTGGCGATCGTCCTGGTCGCGGCGACCGTTGACGCTCAAGCGTGCGAGGCGGTAACGACGCATGCGTGGAGCGCCCTCGGCGGCCGGGGCTGGACGCGCCTCCGGCACGAGCACGAAACGTGATGTGGAGAGAGGGCTCATCTTGGTACGGAATTGTGGCGCCAAGGGCCCTGCACCGCATTGGCCCGCTGTCCAAAGTTGGCCGCGGTCGCCTGGACCGCCCGTCAGGTGCGCTCAGCGCACGCGCAGCCGCAATTTGTTGGCGCGCGCCGGGCGCTCCACGTTGCCGGCGTCGTCGAGCGCACGCGAGCGCACGGAGTAACGCCCGCGCGGCAGGCGGGCTCTGAGCGCCAGTCGCCAGGACGATGTTCCGCGTGCGGCCAGGAACAGTGGGCGCCGGCAGCTGCGCGGCGGCCCGAGCCTGCCGCGAGCGCCGACGAAGCGACAGCGGCGACGAGACACTCGCGCCACCGCGACATCGACGCGCGCGATGCCGCGACCCGCGGCCTGGCCCGCGCAGCTCCCCCCGCCGGCGCGGCCGTCGACCCTCAGGCGGCGGCGAGACAGCCGCAGCGCGCGCCGGCGCAGGCTGGAGCGCGGCGGATCCGAACCCTGGCAGGCCGCCGCCGCGGCTGGAGGATGCTCGCCGTCGACCACGTAGATCGGCCCGGGCCCGAGATCGAGCGCGACCGCGCCACCGGCAGCGGCCAGCGTGCGTTCGCCACCGAGGTAGTCGACGACGGTCACTGTCGCGGCGGTCACCGGCAGGCTCACCTTGAGCGAGGCCGGCGCGGCTGACCCTGCGCCGACCGGCCCCTGTCCGTCGGCCGCCGATTCGGGCGCCACCCAGAGCGCCGTGATCCGGGCGCCGGGACGCCGGTACTCGAGCGCAAAGCCGCGTCCGCCGAGGTACTGCTGGCCTGGCGGCAGCCCCAGCTCGCGCGAGCGGTCGGCGGCGAAGCTCGTCCCCGCGAACACCCGGCCGAAGGTACGCAGCGCTTCGTACGCCGGCTTGGGCGTGTTATCCGCCCGGAACAGCCCGAAATGAGCCTCCTGGTTGACGCCGCTCGGATCGGCGTCGTCGCCGTACGTGTACCAAGTCAGCACGCGCACTCCCTGGGCAAACGTGGCCGCCTGCATGCGCGCGAGGTACTGCGCCTGCTTGGCCTCCGGGACTCCATAGGCGCGGTCATGCGTTGGCCAGCCGACCTCCGTGATCCACACCGGCTTCGCGCCGTCTCCATGGCGGGCGAGCACCGCCCGCATCTGATCGGCGGCGGACAGCACCGAACCCCGCACCGGCAGGTCGAGCTCGGGAGAGGTGAACGTGTAGGCGTAGGGGTGGTAGGCGACGGCGTCGCTGCAGCTCGTCAGCCGTGGATCGGCCGCGTACGCGGCCTCGACGAAATCGACCCCCGACATGCCCGGGGCGCCGGCGGCGGCGGGGAAGAAAACGCCGCCGAAGAGCACCGGCACGTCGGGCGCGATCGCCTTGACCTGAGGGTAGGTCGCGCACAGCAGGCGCGCATACGCCGCGGGATCCTCGTGTGGCGGCCAGAAGCGATAGCCCTCGTTCTCCTCGTTCCAGACCTCCCAGGCGACGACATCGCCGCTGTAGTGCTCCGCGGTGCGCCGCGCATAGCGGGCGAAGTCGGCCGGATCGTCGGGTGGGAAGTACTGGGCGCTGCCGACCCCGAACGGCGGCAGGCCGCCGCTCACGGGCGTCTGCGCGACCTGCTTGCCGAGGCTCGAGTAGTCGGGATTGCCGTAGGCGAGGATGCCGATCACCTTGAGCCCGGCATCGGTGATCGCCCGCACCTCGCGGTCGCGTTCGGAAAAGTCGAAACGGTCGGGCGGAGCGCCCGGTGGCTGCACCTGCACCCAGTTGATGTCGAGCCTGATCGCGCGGACGCCGGCCTGAAACAGGCGCCGGTAGTTGGCGCTGCGCTCGGCAAGCGTGTGGCCCGGGAGGAGGTTGCCGGCGACGGCCACCAGGCCGTAGGGCTCGCCGACGCCCGTTTGCGCAGCGCGCGCCGGCGGGATGAAGAAGACGGTTGCGGCGGCGATCGCCGCCGCAACTACGAGTCGTGTTTTGCGTCCCACGACAGCCAGGCTACTCACCTCGGCGGGCTCCCTCTGCGATCCTGCCGCGCGTGAGCGCAGCGCCCGCGAGCGAGATCGAGCGACGGCTGGCGGAAGCCGTCGCCGAGCACGGCGAGTGGACCGCTCACAACATTCATCTGGGCAGCGGCGTGTACACGCGGGGTCCCGAGCTGTGCGGCGAGGAGGTCAAGCTGCGCCAGGTGGTCCAGACGGTCGCTGACATGGCGGATCGCCCATTCGAACAGCTGCGCATCCTCGACCTCGGCTGCCTGGAAGGGCAGTACGCGATCGAGCTGGCGCTGCACGGCGCCCAGGTCGTGGGGATCGACGGCCGGGAGGCAAACCTCGCCAAGGCGGCGTTCGCACGTGACGTGCTCGGGCTGAGCAAGCTCGAGTTGTTGCTCGAGGACGTGCGCTCGCTCGAGCGCGAGCGGCACGGAGGCTTTGACGTCGTGCTCTGCTGGGGGCTGCTGTACCACCTGCCCGCCCGCGACGTTTTCGATTTCATCGCGCGCCTATCCGATGTCTGCGACGGCTTCGCGCTGATCGACACTCACATCAGCCTGTCCGATGACGAGCTCGGGCGCCACCGGCCCGAGGACTTCTGGGTCAATCCATACACCCAGCTCGGACGGCTCGTGCGCCACGAGCACGGAGCCCACGATTACTGGGGAAGGGACTTCCGCGAGCACGCGCCCGGCTCGACGCAAGCGCAGCGCCGCGACTCGCTGTGGGCGTCGCTCGACAACGAGACCTCCTTCTGGCTGACGCGCCCCTCGCTGCTCAGCGCACTGATGCACGCCGGTTTCACCAGCGCGCAGAGCTGCGTCGTGCCGCCCGTGCTGTGGCTGCCGCCGGACCGCGCGACGATCCTCGCCACGAAGGGTGGAGCGCGCGAGCCGCTGCTCAGCACCGCGCTGCTCGACGCCACGGTCTGGGAGGACTTCCCGGAGTAGCGCAAGCGTCTGAGCTAGTGGAGCAACCGCCAACGTTTGCCGGCTTCTGCCGGCTGCAAATCTTCGCCTGCCGCCATCCGCGATCGCCGAAGTAGCGCTGCTACTCCGGCTGATCGCGTCCGTCGGCAGCCTCGATTTTCGCGCGGCAGAACCCTGGCAACGTTGCCGGTCACTCCACTA
>DASZZG010000146.1:0-3844 GCA_035543355.1 Solirubrobacteraceae bacterium
TCCTCCTTCGGTGGTCGAAGCAGAAGTCTTCGGCGACGTGGAACGGGTGCCCGCTCCGGACGAGCACCGGTCGTCTCGATTGGCGACCGCATCGCGACCGCTTACGCGAGGCGAAGCAGAAGCGGCTCGTCTCCCTCACGGCAAACGTCGGAGCGCCCGGCCGGCCGGTTCGGCCAGCCAGCGCCCGCCCGTCGATCACGCTCTGACGGGGGCGTAGACTGACTCTTCTACCGTGGCGACCACGCAGCGCACTTACTCGTTCGAAGCACCAGCCGAGCTGGCGGACCATCTCACGAGCGCGCGTGCCGCGCTGGGGAAGCTAGCTAGCGAGGCTCCGGACGTTGATGCCTGGACCGTCCGTGAGGTCGAGATGGGCTTGGCCCGCATTCGGCGCGATGCGCCGGAGCTGGCTGCCGACTCGGCCGGGTTGATGCGCGCCGCGGTCGAGCTGGTTGTGGACGTGATCGAGAAGGTCGCGGCCGGTGTCGGGCTCGCCGATGACCTGCGAGCCTGGGAGCGCGATGACGCCGAAGGCGACGCCTTCCGTCGCGGCGCCCTGCGTGCCAGCGCTCCCGTGTGGCAGGACGATTGAGCGTCAGCCGAGGCGCCGTCTGGTGGGCGGCGATCCCGACCCTCGGCGACCGGCCGGTGGTCGTCGTCTCGGCTCAGGCGCTCAACCGAGCGCTCGGCGAGGTCACGGTAGCCCGCGTCACGGCGGTGGACCGTGAGCGATCAATCCCCAGCTTCGTCGCTCTCGAAGCGGGCGAAGTGCTGCCCGCACGCAGCTTCGTGATTTGCCACAACCTCTTCACGCTGCCTACGAGTGAGCTGCGCAAGCAGATCGGCACGCTGACCGCCGACCGCATGCTCGAGGTCGAGGACGCCCTGAGACAGGCCCTGGATCTCTAGCAATGCCATCGCTCGGGCCTTGACGACGAAAACCGTGTCCCGAACGGTGTCCCGAACTCAGCAGATCTGACCTGATCTGGGACACACTCAACCGCACTAAACGCCTCTAAAATCAACTAACAAGACCTCATCGGGCCAACTTCTAATCCGAGGGTCCCAGGTTCGAATCCTGGCGAGGGCATTGCCAGCGACTCGAACTGGGTCGTGTTCGAGCGCCGTGGCTACTTGACATACCGGCTGGTATGCGAATACCATGGGGTATCCCATCCGGTCCCCGCATGGTCGCCGCCCGCCATACCTTCATCTTCACCGATCTAGTCGGTTTCACCGCGCTGACGGCGGAGTACGGCGACGAGCGAGCTGCCGACATCGCACAGGAGTTCTATGCGCGCACGCGCCGGCTGCTGGCCGAGCATCGCGCGGAGGAGCTCAAGACGCTTGGCGATGCGCTGATGCTGCGCTGCGACGAGCCGGCGTTCGCGATTCGGCTGGGCCTGCGGATCGTGGGCGAGATCGAGCGCATGCCAGGCTGCCCGGCGGTGCGCGTCGGGATGCACAGCGGCACGGCGGTCAGCCGGGAGGGCGACTGGTACGGCAGCACCGTCAACATCGCCGCGCGGCTGTGCTCTGCGGCCGGCGGCGGCGAGGTGCTCGTTAGCGAGGCGACGCTCGAGGGGATCGGTCGCCTCCGCGGCGTCATGCTCGAGGATCGCCGGCTGCACTGGCTAAAGAACGTCTCGGAGCCGGTCGCCGCGCAAATCGCCGCTGAGCGCCGTGGCTGGTTCAAGCGCCGGCGCGACGTCGCCTGTCCGCACAGGCGCTCACAGCAGGGTCACTTGCTGGAGGCAACCGCATGAGTACCGCCGCCGACCCCACATTGCCGCCGGGCCCGCGCTACCCGCGCGCGCTGCAAACTTTCGGATGGATCGCGCGGCCCGGTCCGTTCATGGAGCGCTGCCAGGCGCGCTACGGGGACATGTTCACGCTGCGCGTGGCGAACGAGGGAACGTGGGTCTTCCTCGCCGACCCCGCCGCGGTCAAACAGGTCTTCACCGGGGATCCGCGACTGCTGCGCGCCGGGGAGGCCAACGTGATCCTCGGGCCGATTCTCGGCGACAAGTCCGTCCTGCTGCTCGATGAGCCCGAGCACATGGCGCAGCGCAAGTTGATGCTGCCGCCCTTTCACGGCGAGCGGATGCAGCGCTATCGCGATCTGATCGCCGAGATCACCGAGCGGGAGATTGCCCGCTGGCCAGTCGGCGAGCCGCTTGCTCTCTGGCCGCAGATGCAGGCGATCACGCTCGAGGTCATCATGCGCGCGGTCTTCGGTGTCGACGAAGGGCAGCGCCTCGACCGTCTTCGCGAGCGCCTGCGGCTGATGCTCGACTGGACGACCGATCGCTCGCGACTAGTCCGGATGGCCGTTCTCGGCCCTGCGCGGATGCGCACCCACGCGCCGTTGCGCCGGGTGCTCGGCTCGGTTGACGAGGTTCTGCTCGAGGAGATCCGCCTTCGCCGCGACGATCCCGCTGTCGGCGAGCGCGACGACATCCTCTCGATGCTCGTACAGGCACGCCACGAGGACGGTTCGCCGATGGCTGACAACGAGCTGCGTGACGAGCTGATGACGCTGCTGGTGGCTGGCCACGAGACGACCGCGACATCGCTCGCGTGGGCGATCGAGCGGCTCGTCCGCCATCCCGACAAGCTCGCGCGCCTGCGCGACGAGGCCGCCAGTGACGACGACGACGCCTATGCAGATGCCGTCTGCAAGGAGACCCTGCGGCTGCGACCGGTTCTGCCGATCGTCCTGCGGCGGCTGACCGAGCCGATGGAGATCGGTGGGCGGATGCTGCCTGCCGGCGTTTCCGTCGCACCGTGCATATACCTGGTTCACCGGCGCGAGGACGTCTATCCCGAGCCGCGCGCGTTCCGCCCCGAGCGTTTCCTCGAGTCGCCCGCGGGCACCTACACCTGGATACCTTTCGGCGGGGGCGTGCGGCGTTGCCTCGGCGCGACCTTCGCGCTCTTCGAGATGAAGACGGTGCTGCGTACGCTCGTCACGCGCGTGCAGCTGCGCCCGGGGTCGCCCGAGGCCGAACGGATCACGCGCCGCGCGATCACGATGACACCAGGACGCGGCGCCGAGGTCGTGATCGACGCGACCGGGACGAACGGGCACCGTCCGGCGCGGGATGACGCACGCGCCACCGCGCGGCACGCGGGGGCGGCGACCTGATGCCCCGCCGGCTCACGCGCAAGGAGCGCCAGGCGCACACGCGCTCGTGCCTGATGAAGTCGGCCTCGAAGGTGTTCGCGCGTCATGGCCTTCAGCAGGCGTCGATCGAAGAGGTCGCCGAGGACGCCGGCTACACGAAGGGGGCCTTCTACGCGAACTTCAAGAGCAAGGAGGAGCTCTTCCTCGCGATGCTCGATGAGCGCTTCGCAGAGCGCCTCGAAGAGATCGACCGCGTGATCGAGAGCGATGCCGCACCGGAGACCCAGGCACGCGCGGCGGGCGCGGACTTCATCCGCCACATCAGCGCCGATCCCGAGTGGCAGCGGCTGTTCTTCGAGTTCGCCGCCTACGCCGCCCGCAACGAGGACTTCCGCGAGGAGCTGATCACGCGCTATCGCTCGATCCGAGACCGCCTCACCGAGCTCTATCGCAAGCGCACGGAGCGCCTCGGTGTTACGTCCCCGGTCCCGCTCGAGAAGGTCTCGCTGATGACCTTCGCGATGGCCAACGGGTTCGCGCTGGAGAAGCTGCTCGAGCCCGACGCGGTCGCCGACGACGTCTATCCACTGATGCTCGAGATCTTCTTCGCTGGGCTGCGCGCCCTCGAGCAGGAATCGCAGGATGTCGCGCCGGCTGGCGCCAGCGCTTGACGCGCGGCGGGTCGCGCTCCGAAGCGCGACTTAGGGTGGGCTGTCT
>DASZZG010000147.1:0-19145 GCA_035543355.1 Solirubrobacteraceae bacterium
GCGCACCCTGGGACGGCGGCGCACCCTGCGACGGCGGCGCACCCTGCGACGGCGGCGCACCCTGCGACGGCGGCGCACCCTGCTGAGGCACGGCACCAGGCGGAACGCCGGGCGTGGGCTTCGGCTTCGGCGCGTTCTTGCACTCCATCACGATGTAGCCCTTGCGGCAGTCGGTGCGCGCCGTCCACTTCTTGCGGAACTTCTTCACGAACGCGTCGAGCGTCTGCTGGCTGTTCTGCGACGCCAGCAGCTGCTTGATCGTCGCCTTGGCCTGCGCGAGCGACTGCTGGCTCGGCGCGGTGATGCGGTCGACGCGGAAGACGTAGTAACCGAACTGCGTCTTGATCGGACCGCCGATCTTGCCCTTCTTCGCAGCGAACGCCGCGGTGTCGAGCGCCTTGTCCTGCTGACCCTTGCTGACCGCGAGCAGCTTGCCGCCCGTCGCCTTGGTGGACTGGTCGATCGAGTACTTCTTCGCGACCTTGGCGAAGGTCTGGCCGCCCTTGACCGCCTTCAGCGCCTTCTGCGCGTTGGTCTTGCTCTTCGTCAGGACGATCGACAGATCGCGGCGCGCGGGCTGCGCGAAGCGCGTCTTGTTCTTCTTGTAGTAGTCGCTGACCTGGGCGTCGGTGACATTGTCCTTGCCTTTGGTCACCTTCTTGCGAACCTTGTCCGAGACCAGGTTGACGCGTACGCGGAACAGCAGGTCGGGCATCGTCATCCCGGACTGCTTGAGGAACTTCTGGAAGTCGGCGGGCTTGGGGAACGACTGCTTCTTCGTCTTGTCGAACTGCTTGGAAACATCGGACTTCGAGACCTTGACGTTCTGCTCGGAGGCCTCGCCCTGGACCCAGGCGGCCGAGATCAGGAAGGACAGCACCTGGTTCTTGAGCCCGTCGAACTCGGTCTTGCACTGCTGCTTGAGCGCGGCGTCGCCCGGCGCCTTCTGGCCCTTCGGCGGCTTCGGCTGAGTCTTGCGCTTCTGCGCGATGCAGCGCGTGAACTTGGGTGCGTCGGGGATGCTCGCGCCGCCGGTGGGCGACTGCGAGTGGGCCGCGATCCCCATCCAGTGGTTGAACTCCGACGTCTTGATCACATGGCCTCCGACCTTAGCGACGGCGTTGCCGGGAACACCGCCACAGCCGGTGAGAGCGACGACGACGAGGGGCGCCACTACGAGCGCGGGAAGGAAGCGAGGCCAACGGTTCAAAGGATCACCCTGGAGGAAGAGGCGGCGAGCACAAAAAAGGCGCCAAGCGCCGGTCACCGCGCGGTTTGTCATACGCGAGTGCGAAAGCGTAGCGAAGCTGGCACATCGAGCGCGCCGTCCTTGGTCAACATTTAGATTTCACGGGTTGGTCACGCGGCTTCGCGAGTGACCGCCAGCAGCGCGTCGGCGGCGCGCACGACTTCGGGGAAGCGCTCGTGCGGGTCGTCTGACACTCGCAGCGAGAGCTGCGAACGACCGGCCTCGTAGACGGCCTCGGGGATCTGCTCGCGCAACGCCCGTACCCGCGCCGAGTCGAGCTCGATCGGCGTGACCGCGAGGCGCCCACCGCGAAACGAGACCGCACGGGCCCCCGCCTGGCCGAGCTTGATCCGGGCCTGCTGAAGGGCGAGCAGGTTGAGCAGCGGCTCCGGCGGGGGGCCGAACCGGTCCTCGAGCTCCTCGCGCAGCAGTCCGAGCTCGGCGACGTGGCGCGCGGCGGCTATCCGCCTGTGGACATCGACCTTGGCCTGCTCGTACGGGACGTAGTCGGCGGGGACATAGGCGTCGACGCTGACGTCCATTCGAACGGGCTCGGCCTCCTCGTCGACCGGCACGGACTCGTCGACCGCCGCCTTCTCGCGGACCGCCTGCTCGAGCATCTGCATGTACAGCTCGAACCCGAGCGCCGCCACATGGCCGGACTGCTCGTCGCCGAGCAGGTTGCCGGCGCCGCGGATCTCGAGGTCGCGCAGGGCGATCTTGGCGCCGGCACCAAGCTCGGTGTAGTCCGACAGAGCGGCCAGCCGCTGCGCCGCCTCGGCGGTGAGCGCGGCGGCCGAGTGGTAGAGCAGGTAGGCATAGGCGCGCTCGCGCGAACGCCCCACACGCCCGCGGATCTGGTAGAGCTGGGCAAGGCCGAAGGTCTCCGCGCGTTCGGCGACCAAGGTGTTGGCCTGAGGGATGTCGATCCCCGATTCGATGATGCTCGTGCAGACCAGGACGTCGGCGTCGCCGCGCAGGAACTGCAGCATCCGCTGCTCCAGCTCGCGCTCGTCGAGTTGTCCGTGGGCGACGAGGAAGCGCACCCCTGGGCAGAGGCCGCGCAAGCGCTCCGCCGTCCCGTCGATCGTCTCCACCCGGTTGTGCAGGAAGAACACCTGCCCCGAGCGGCCGACCTCACGCTCGATCGCCTGGCGCACGAGCTGCTCGTCGTACTCGCCGATATAGGTGCGCACGGGGCGCCGTCCCTCAGGAGGCGTCTCGATCACGGAGATGTCGCGCAGCCCGGCGAGCGACATCTGAAGCGTGCGCGGTATCGGCGTCGCCGACATCGCGATCACGTCCACGCGCAGCTTGAGCTGGCGCAGCAGCTCCTTCTGGCGGACGCCGAAGCGCTGCTCCTCGTCGACGATCAGCAGGCCGAGGTCCTTTGGGCGCAGATCGCGCGAGAGCAGCCTGTGCGTGCCGATCAGGATGTCCACCGTGCCGTCGGCGAACCCGGCGATCGCCGCCCTCTGCTCGGCCGCGGGGCGAAAGCGCGAGACCTGCTCGATCCGGAACGGGTAGTCGTGCAGGCGCTCGGCGAAGGTTCCGTAGTGCTGCTGGGTGAGGATCGTGGTCGGCACGAGCATCATCACCTGCTTCCCTCCGACCACCGCCTTGAATGCCGCGCGCAGCGCGACCTCGGTCTTGCCGTAGCCGACATCTCCACAGATCAGGCGATCCATCGGCCGCGGCGCCTCCATGTCGGCCTTGACCGCCTCGATCGCCTCGCGCTGGTCGGCCGTCTCCGTGTAGGGGAAGGCGCGTTCGAACTCCCTCTGCCAATCCGAGTCGGGATCGAACGCGACCCCGGTCCGGCGGCTGCGCTCGGCATACAGCTCGAGCAGCTCGCCGGCGAGCTCCTGGGCGGCGCGGCGGGCGCGTGCCTTGAGCTGGTCCCATGCCTTGCCGCCCAGCTTCGACAGCTGGGCGGTCGCGGCGCCGGCGCCGACGTAGCGCGAGATCTTCGCGAGCTGCTCGGAGGGGACGAACACGCGGTCGTCGCCCTGGAACTCGAGGTAGAGGTAGTCGCGCGTGACGTCGGCGACCGTCTTGGTCTCGAAGCCGGCGAAGCGGGCGATGCCATGGTCTTCGTGGACGACGATGTCGCCGCTGCGCAGGTCGGCGAAGGACCGCAGCGCGCCGCGTCGCCCACGACCGAAGAAAGGTCCGGGCGCGCGCCGGCGCCGGTACAGCCGATGGTCGGGAATGACCGCGAGCCCGAGGCCGGCGGCGATGAAGCCGGAGCGCAGCGACGCCTGGGCGAAACGCAGGCCGGACTCGTTGGCGTCGGGCGCATCCAGCCAAGGAGCCTTCAGCCGGGCGAGGTTGTAGGCCGCCCGCTCGCCCTCGCCGCGCTGGGCCCACGTGACCACCGTGTCGTAGCCGGAGCGCACGAGCCGCTCGAGCTCCGGCTCGGCTTCGGCGAGCGAGCGAGCGACGCTGTCGGCAGGCTGCGCGTGAAACACGGGTTCCTCCGCGCCGTCCTCCTCCTGGTGCGTGCGCAGGCGGATGCCCGCCCGTTCGTCGAGCCCGGCGGCAATCGCCTCGGGCGCGACGTAGAGGTGATGGGCGTCGGCGTCGTGGAAGGCGGCGCAGACGTCGGACCAATGGTCGGCGAGCGCCGGCGCGATGTCGTCCTCGGCGGCAAGCACGACCCTTGCATCGGCGGGGGCGAGGTCGAGAAAGGCGTGAAACGACTCGACCGGCAGCAGCTCGGCGATGTCCGGACGGCCCGCCGCATCCTCGAGCGCGGCGATCTCGGCCAACTCCCGGTCCTCCGCCCTCAATTCCGCCGCGGGCGCGATCTCCACCACCTCGGCGTCGCCGAGCGAGCGCTGGGTGAAGGTAGAGAAATGGCGCAGCGACTCGATCTCGTCGTCGAACAGGTCGACCCGCACCGCGCGCTCCTCGGTCGCCGGGTAGACGTCGAGGATCCCGCCACGCACGGCGAACTGCCCGCGGTCGTCGACTTCGTCGGTGCGCTCGTAGCCGGCGGCGACGAGCTCGGCGATCGTCTCCGAGAGGTCGATCAGCTCTCCCTTGCGCAGCACCAAACCGTGCGGTCGCAGCGCCGGGTCGGGCACCTTCTCCGAGAGCGCGACGGCCGACACCACCACCAACGGAGCGACGCCGTCGTGGGCGCCGGCGAGCAGTGCATCGAGTGCGGCGACGCGCAGCCCGACGAGGTGCGGCGGGGGCGTGAGGTGGGACTCGTAGGTGACGCCGCGCGAGGGATAGAAGCGGACTGGCCTTGGGGCGAGCCAGGTGCGCAGGTCGGCCGCAAGGTCGCGCGCCGCACGATCGTCCGCCGCCACGACGAGCGCCGTGCCGTCCTCCCCCACTCCGGCGGAGTCCAGCAACGCGGCGATCAGGTACGGCCGCAGCGCCGGTGAGACGTAGGCGGTGCCGCCGTCGCGCGAAAGCGCCACCGCTTCCGGGCTGTCTGCGGCGTGCGCGAGCAGTCTGCGCATCTCTAGTGGGCGGCGAAGTTCATCGCCCGCCGTCGCGCTCGGCTTGATCCGAGACCACGCGCTCGGCGGCCTTGCTCGCACGTTCGATCAGCTCGCGCACGTCGTCCGCAGGCTCCGAGAAGCGACCGAGCACCCATGCCGAGACGATCTCGGGGTCCGTCGAATCGGGCCGCCCGACGCCAATCCTGACGCGCGTGAAATCCGGTCCGCCGAGCTCCCGCGTGAGCGACTTCAGACCGTTGTGGCCGGCGCTCGAGCCGCCCTCGCGGGTGCGGATGTCACCGAAGTCGAGGTCGATCTCGTCGTGCAGGACGAGCACGCGATCGAGCGGCACCCGCAGGGCACCACGAGCCGGACCGGCCGAGCGCCCGGCCTCGTTCATGTAAGTCTGGGGCAGCAGGACGGCCACCCGCGCGCCGCCGGGTCCGGCGCGACCTTCGGTGATCAGCCCCGAGAACCGCCGCTTCGCGCGCGGCAACTCCCAGCGAGTCGCGAGCGCGTTGGCGACCTCGAAGCCGATGTTGTGACGAGTTGCGGCGTGCTCGGAGCCCGGGTTGCCAAGTCCGACGATCAGCCAGTCGATGCGGGCGCCGCGCAGGCGCAGGGCGCTACTCGCCGCCGCCGCCGCCCTCGCCAGCGGCGCTCGGGGCACCCTCTCTGGGGGCGCCCTCTCCACCCTCCTCGGCAGGGGCCTCGCCTTCTTCGCCCTCTGGAGCCTCGATCGGCTCGCCGTCCTCGCCGACCAACGCGGTCTCCTCCTCGATCTCCTCCTCGGTCGGCATCTTCGGCACGAGCACGGTGGCGATCGTCGTCTCGGGGTCGTCGAGCAGCTTGACGCCGGCGGGAGCCGCGATCGCGTCGAGCGTCACGGTGTCGTTGATGTCGAGGCCCGAGACGTCATGGCGGATCGCATCCGGGATCGCCGTCGGCAGCGCCTCGATCGTCAGCTCGCGCGTGATCTGCTCGAGCACCCCGCCCTCCTTGACGCCCGGGGACTCCTCTCCGCCCGTCAGCTCCAGCGTAACCGTCGTCTGGATCTCGACGTCGAGGCGCACACGCAGCAGATCGAGGTGGACGGTGTGACCGCGCACCGGGTCGCGCTGCCGGTCCTTGACGACCACCGGCTCGGCCTTGCCGTCGCCGACCGACAGCTCGAGCACGGCGCCGCTGTGCGCGAGCGCCTGACGCAGCGCGCGCGCGTCGACGGCAAAATGGGCCGGCTCGCCGTCGCCGCCGTAGACGACGCCGGGAACGAGCCCGCGACGGCGAAGGCGTCGCGCCGAGCGCGATCCATCGATCTCGCGCGGCTCGACGATCAGTTGTGTGGTCTCTGCCATCAGCGCGACCTGATGCTAGCGAAGGCCCACGGGCACAGCCCTTCCGCGGAAGTGGTGCCGGCCGCGCACGGGCGCGCTACCCTGGACTCGATGTCGCCGCACGATACGGAGCTGATCCTGCTCTTGGGCGGTCTGCACCTGATCGGCGCGATCGTCGCTGCCGTCCTGCTGGTGATCTTCATCCGCAGCGACCCGGTCGCCCCCCAGCCGGCCAACGACGATTGCGACGACGGCGACGGCCCCGGGCCCGGCAACGACCGCTCCTCGCCGCCCACTCCCCGCAGCCCCTACGACGGCGGTCTCCCTCTCCCCACCTCGCTCCCCACCCACATCCGCCTGCGCACCCCGGCCCGCCTCGCCGACCTTCACCCCAAACCCTCGCGCCGCCCCGCCCACGCGCCCACCAGCCCCCGAGTGCCGGCGCGCTAACAGCGGCGCGCTTTGCGCCCGCGCGGGGTCGCAGGAGCTACACGCGATACTTGCCCAATGGCTTCGGCGAACGTGGACCTCGCGCGGTCGATCCTCGCGGCGTGGGAGCGCGGCGACTGGAGCTCGGCGGACTGGGCGCACCCCGAGATCGAGTTCGTGAGGACCGGCGGGCCCACGGGGGGCAGCTGGAAAGGGCTGGCCGGGATGGCGCAGGGTTGGCGCGACTTTCTCAGCTCCTGGCAGGATTTGCGAATCGTGGGCCCGGAGGAGTACCGCGAGCTCGACGACGAGCGTGTGCTCGTGCTCCACGACTTCCGCGGGCGCGGCAAGACGAGCGGACTGGACCTCGGCCAGATGCAGTCGAAGGTAGCCACCCTGTTCCACATCCGCGACGGCAAGGTGACCAGGCTCGTCGCCTACTCGCACCGCAACGTAGCGCTCGCCGACCTCGGCCTACCCCGAGAAGCCGGCTCCCCGGGCCCGTAGGCCGCTCGTCAGGCGAACCCTCGATAGACGGCGAAAACCAAGCCTGGGTAGGACGCAGGGCGTGGGACAGTGCTCTGCACGGCCCACCCCCGAGGACACCGCCAGGCGCCGGTTTGCAGCCGTCTCTCCTACGGAAGAACTTGCAGCGAGCCCGTGTAGACACGCTGGACATCGAAAAACGCCGGCTTTCGCGTCGCCCCATCGAACGTGATCAAACCCTTCGTGTGCAGCGGCGGCGTCGGGCGCGGGTTGCCGCCATCCCACGCCGGGCGCACCTTGAACTCCTGCAGCCCCCAGTAGATCGCACCGCTGAGGTACGGCTTTGTCGCGAACACGCCGAGGTGGTACTTCACGTAGTCCTGCTGGAACTCAAAAGTGCCCTTCTCGTCGACCGGGCCGGCGCGGTTGGCCTCGGCGCCGAACTCGGTGACGATCAGGCCCTTGCCGGGGTAGCACGCGTGCACGCTGTCGAGGTAGGCCGACAGCAGGTCGCGATCGGAGAGCTGCGCAAGCTGCCCGAAGTACCAGCCGAAATATTCGTTGACGCCGATCACGTCGAGGCGGTCGTAGGCGCCCTGGCAGCCCGCCTGGGGATAGCCGAGGATCGCCAGGCCCACCGGCCGCGTCGGGTCGAGGCGATGCGACTGGGTGGCAGCCTGGCGGAGGTACAGCGCCACCTGCGCGTTGGGCTGGAAGGCAAGCTCGTTCCCGATCGACCAGAGCATCACCGACGGATGGCTGCCGTTGCTGGTGATGTTGGTCGCCAGCTCCGACAGCGCTTGCTTGCGCACCTCGGGCCTGGCAAACGCCGCGCTCCTGAGGGAGTAGACGGGGATCTCTGACCACAGCAGCATTCCCATCTTGTCCGCCAGCTCCTGGAAGTAGGGGTGCAGCGGATAGTGCGAGCGGATCAGGGTGGCGCCGAGGTCCTTGGCGTTCTGGAAGTCGGCCTCGCGCTTGGCGTTGTCGATCGCGTTGCCCTTGTCAGGACTGTCCTCGTGCAACCCGACACCGCGCAGGTTGAGGCTGTGCCCGTTGAGCTGGAGTACGCCGTTTACGAGCTTGATCGAACGGATCCCCGTCTGCAGCGAGTAGCCGTCTGCGGTACGGCCTCCGGCGCGCAGGGTCAGCGAGACGCGATAGAGGAACGGATCGGACAACGACCACAGGTGCGGCGAGGGGACGCTGATCGAGCCAAACAGCGTCCTCGTCCGGTGCGCGCCGATCGTCGCGCCGCGCAGCCGGACTGCCTGACCGCCAAAGGTCCCGCCGACGCTGACGCGTTGGGCCTTCTTGTCGTAGTTGGTCGCGGCGACGCGGAAGTCGATGCGCGCGGGCGTGGCGCCGCTCGGGTCGGGCACATCCGGCAGCGTCTGCACACTGGTGAACGCCACCTTCTGGACCCCTCGCAGGTAGACCTCGCGGTTGAGGCCCGTGTAGTTCCACCACCCGCCGGTGGGCAGACCGCTGACGCTGTTGAAGCCGGACGGCGGAAGGTCGTTGGGCTGCCGGCGGCTGTCAACGCGGACGACGAGCCGGTTCGTGCCCCTGCGCCGTACAGCGTGGGTCAAGTTGAGCTCGAACGGAATGTAGGAGCCCTGATGCTGACCCACCTTCTTGCCGTTGAGGTAGACGGTCGCGCGGTAGTTGACCGACTCGAAGCGAATGATCCAGCTGACGCTCTTCGACGACGAGGGCAGCGTGAACGAGCGCCTGTACCAGACGACTCCGCCGAGGAAGCTGTCGTTGGACGGATCGGTCGCGTTGGTGACTCCCGGGACCTCGATCGGCGACCAGCCGCCGGTGCCGCGCTGATTGAAGTAGCGGTGACGAAGGCCGACGTTGAGGCGGTCGTCCTTCACCAGCCACTGGCCACCGAGCAGGTAGCGGTCGGTCGGTCCGTCGGCATAGAGGGCGCCCTTCGAGGGCTTGCCGTCCGCGAGCGCGGGGCCGGCGGCCGCCAGGGAGCACGCACAGGCGGCGAGCAGAAGGGCTATTGGCAGGTGGCGGTGGCGCATCGGTTGGCGGTTGATAACACGTTGCCCGGCTGACAGATGCTGTTCGCCCCCGCCATCGGTTTTCCTACGGCCAATCCCTACGGGATCCCTACCCGCGGATCCAGATGACCGATTCCACGACCCGAGCGGCGTGATGGCTCAGCAGGCATCCTGTGGATTGGGCAGCTCGCGGACGCCGTCGAGCTCGACCGACATTGCGCCGAACGGGTTGCCCCGCCGCTGCACAGTGACGCACTCGACAGCCGGGCGCGCCGCCGCCGACGGGGTGTTCCAGGCGATCCGCGCCGTGCCGGTGTGATCGGAGAGCGTGAAGGACGTCGATTCGTCGAGCCGCAGGACACGCACCTTGCCGGCCCGGCGCAGCCGCGGCAGGGCGGCGCGGACCGACGCGCGACAGGCGGCGCTGGCGGCGCAACCGCGGAGGCGTCGCAGGATCGCCTGCTCGTCGCCACGCGCCTGGGACTGCGCGAGCGAGATCAGCGCGCTGCGTTCGACTCCGTTTGCCGCGAGCACCCGCGCGAGCAGGATCGACGCGGCGAGGAAGACCAACACGACCGCGAGAATCGACGCGACGCGGGCCGCGCGGGTGCTCCTCATGCCGGGATGATCGCGTAGCGGCGAACTGTCACTTGACCCCGTCATAGAGGGTCTAGTTGACGCCCGTCAACTAGACCGGCCGTCCAAGCCATGAATTGACCCGCGGCGCCCAGCGGTCAGCCGGCGGCGGTCGCGTCGTCAGCGCTGATCTCGAGGAAGCGCTGCACGGAGGCCTCCTGGTGGACGATCTGGTCGGCGAGGCGATGGGCATGCTCCGACGCGTGCTCGAAAAAGTCCGTCAGACAGTGCTCAGGATCGTCGGCCAGCGGATAGACGCGCACGAGGTCCTGCTGGGCGCAGGCGATTCCCAGCGGGGGACGGCCGTCGGCGAGCCGGTGCGCCGCACATACCGGGGCGACGACGAGCTGGCGCTCGGACGCCACCAGCGCGGTCGGCAGCAGCCTGTGGACGGGCAGTCGCACGTCGAGATCGACCGAGCGTCTGACGCTGACGGTTGCTCCCGCCAAGTCTTCGAGCGGCTCGCGCCAGATGTCCAGCACGGTGTCGGCGCCGACCAGCGCGTCGCGCAGGGCCCTCGCCTGTTCGGCATACAGCCGCTCGGCCTCGTCGCGATCGCCTGCGTCCGCCAGATCGAGATCGCAGGGGACGCGCAGCAGCTCGGAAGCGCCGACGGCTGTGCCGGCGCCGTGCCCGCCGTTGGCAATGTAGGTCTGGATCGTCGAGAGGTCGCGGCGACCGTGGAAGATCACGGTCACGGTCTCGGACAGCGGCAGGCCCGTTACGCGCAGCGCTACCGCGGCGGCGTCGTCGGCGTCCAGCAGGGCTCGCCGCAGGAGATCCTCGGCACTTGACTCATCGGGCTGATGGGAGAGGTCGTCCATCTGATCACTGATGTAATGATCGGCCGCTGGTCGCCCAATGTTTACCGACAGTCCGGCCGGAATTACCGACAGCTGGGCCAGAATCACTCTGCAACCAGCAACGGAGGTGCGCTCGTGAAACTGCTCTACAAGCCGCTCGGCATCGTTTTCGGCGTGCTGGCCGGCCTGCTGGGCCGCCGCCTCTTCCAGGGCCTGTGGGGCCTGATCGACGAGCAGGATCCGCCCACCGCGACGACCAAACCGTCCACCTGGAAGAAGGTGCTCGCCGCCGCCGCACTCGAGGGGTTGACTTTCAAGGTCGCCCGCGCCGCGGTCGATCGCGCCGGGGCAAGCGGCTTCGAGCGCGTGACCGGCGTCTGGCCCGGGGAGCAGCCGGCCCAGCCCGAGTGAGGCCCGGGTGTTCAGCCGTCGGGCGCCCGCAGGACGAAGCCGCGGTCGGCGAGGATCGCCAGCGAGTCCTCGAAAGCGCCGAAGTCGCGCGCGAGCAGACGGTCGATCGGGCGCCCGGCCGGGCCGCTGGCGCGCAGCCAGCGGCGCAGTGTCGCCGGCCCGAGGGTTGACTCGGGCTCGTCGAGCAGGTCGAGCAGGACGCCCAGCTCGGGACGGTGATCGAGCTCGTCGGAGACGAGCTCGAGTGGATCGGCGTCGAGGATCCGGCAGAGCTCCTCGTCGGACAGTCCGAGCAGCTGCTGCAGGCGTGGCGCCGGAGACAACCGCGCCGGCGGTTCCCCCATTGGTGGGCCGCCCACGCTAGAAGAGCTGGTTCTCGCCGCCGAAGACCTCGGACACCGAGTCGTCCTGGAAGATCCGGCGGATCGAGTCGGTCAGCAGCTCGGCGCAAGTGAGCACGCGGATGTTGTCGGGCGCCCCGTCGCGCAGGGGAATCGTGTCCGTGACGACGATCTGCTCGAATCCCGAGGACGCGAGGTTCTCGTAGGCGTCGCCCGACAGCACCGGGTGAGTCGCCGCCGCCAGCACGCGGGTCGCGCCCTCGTCGAGCACGGTCTGCGCGGCCGCCTTGAGCGTGCCGGCGGTATCGATCATGTCGTCGACGATCACCGCGGTGCGGCCCTGGACCTCACCGATCACGTAGCCGATCTCGGCGACCTGGTGGGCCGGTCGCTCCTTGTTGAGAATCGCCAGCTCTGCCCCGATCTTTTGCGCGAACTTCTTCGCCAGCTTCACGCGGCCGGCGTCCGGGGCGACAACGACCAGGTCCTCGAGACCCTGGTCGGCGAAGTACTGCGTGAGCATGAAGGTTGCCGTCATGTGGTCCACGGGCTTCTGGAAGAAGCCCTGGATCTGCCCGGCATGAAGGTCCATCGTCACGACGCGGTCGACGCCGGCCGACTCGAGCATGCGGGCCACCAGGCGCGCCGTGATCGGCTCGCGCGGAGCCGATTTCTTGTCCTGGCGCGAGTATCCGTACCAGGGAGACACCGCGATCACGCGGTGCGCCGACGCTCCGACCGCCGCGTCGATCATCACCAGCAGCTCCATCAGCGCGTCGTTGGCGGTGACACCGGTGCGCGGGTTGCCGCAGGTCGGCTGGACGATGAAGACGTCGGCGCCGCGGATCGACTCGTCGTAGCGACAGTAGACCTCGCCGTTGGAGAAGGTGCGCAGGGTCACGCCGCCGAGATCGACGTTGAGCTTGCCCGCGATCTTTGCCGCCAGCTCGGGGTTGGCGCGGCCCGAGAAGAGCATCAGCCGCTTGTCGTAGCCGATGTCGAGGCTGGTGCCCAGCGCCCGGGTATCAACCGCGCTCATGACGTTGTCAGTGTAGGGCGCGCAGCCGACGCCAGGGACATGTCAGTCATGCTCGCCGTCGCGCTTATCGTAGTTCTCGACGTTGCGCTGGCGCGCCCTGGCAATCGCCAGCGCACGTGCGGGCACGTCATCCGTGATCACGGACCCGGCGGCGGTCCAAGCGTCGTCGCCGATCTCGACCGGCGCCACGAGGGACGTGTCGACGCCGCCCTTGACGCGCTCGCCGATCGTCGTGCGGTGCTTCGCGCGACCGTCGTAGTTCGCGGTGATCGTGCCGGCGCCCAGGTTGCTGTCCGCGCCGACGTCGGCGTCGCCGATGTAGGACAGGTGCGGGATCTTCGTGCCGGCGCCGATGTCGGAGTTCTTCACTTCGACGAACGTTCCGACCTTCGCGCGCTCGCGCAGCAGCGTCCCCGGCCGCAGGTAGGCGAACGGGCCGACGCGTGCGCCGGCCTGAAGCTCGCATTCGACGAGGTAGGAGTGCACGACCGTCGCTTCGTCGCCGACGCGCGCGTCGACCAGCGTCGACAGCGGGCCGAGCACGCAGCGCTCGCCGACGCTGGTCCGGCCCCGCAGGAAGGTCGCCGGCTCGATCGTCGTATCGGCGCCGATCGTCACGTCGGCGTCGATCACGGTCGAGCCGGGGTCGACGATCGTCACCCCGGCGCGCATGTGCTCGTCGCTGATCCGCGCCTGCGCGAGCGCGCGCACACGGGCTAGGTCGGCGCGATCGTTGACGCCCAGCATCAGCGTCGAGTCCTCGATCCGATGGGCGGCGACCTTCTCGCCGCGGGCGCGCAGGATGGAAAGAACGTCGGGCAGGTAGTACTCGCCCTGGGCGTTGTCGGGCCGCACCTCGGCCAGCGCGTCGAGCAGCGGGCCGCCGGCGAAGACGAGCACGCCCGTGTTGACCTCCGAGATCGCAAGCTCCTCGGCGCTCGCATCGCCTGGCCGCCGGGTCTCGACGACACGCTTGACGGCTCCCTCGGTGTCGCGCACGACACGGCCGTAGCCGGACGGATCCGCAAGCGTCATCGTGGCGATCGTTGCGGCAGCGCCGCTGGCTGCGTGCGCGTCGGCCAGCTCGTCGATCAGCTCGGCCGTGATCAACGGGACATCGCCGGCGATCACCATCGTCGCAGCGTCGCGGTCGATCTCGTCGGCGGCCGCGAGAACCGCGTCGCCGGTGCCTCCGGGCTGCTCCTGGACCACTACCGCGAGGTCGTCTCCGAGCACCGAGGCGAGCGCCCTGTCGGCTGAATCGACGACCACCACCCGGCTCTCGCGCGCGGCAAGAGCCGCCCTCACCGGCCACTCGATCAGCGGCCGCCCACAGAGCTCGTGCAACAGCTTCGGCTGCGCCGAGCGCATCCGCGTTCCTCGCCCGGCGGCAAGGATCACCACTACCAGCCTGGACACGCCGCCATCGTAGTAGCTGGCACCGGGCTGACTGCACGTTGCAGTCCACCATGGCTCAGTTCCCGTGGGAACATTGGCGCGCACAACCCCTTGGGGGGTCGTCTAATGGCAAGGCGTCGGCCTTTGGAGCCGAATATCGGGGTTCGAGTCCCCGCCCCCCAGCTAGTTGCAGAGGGTCGCCTAGCGGCGGTCGAGCGGCTCGCGCGGCACCCGGCCGCCGCCCGCCCCGCTCTCCGTGGCGGGCCCACCCGGGGCGTGGAAGCCGAGCACGCGCATCGCCTTGAGCCCCATCGACAGTCGCTCGCGACCCTCGCTCGAACCGACGTCGAGGTCCGTCAGCTCCTTCACCCGGCCGAGGCGGTAGCGGATCGTGTGGCGGTGGGTGAACAGCTTCTGCGCGGTGCCGGCGAAGTTGCCATCGGACTCGAGGAAGCTCTCGAGCGTGTGGACGAGCTCGGTCGCGTACTGCTCGTCGTAAGCGACCAGCGGCTCGATCGTCTCCGAGTAGAAGCGTTGCAGCAGGCCGGGGTCATCGCTCATGTTTGGCAGCAGAAGCTGATAGGTCCCGGTCTCGGCGAACGACAGCACCGAGCGGGTACCATCGCCTTCGGCCACGTTGGCGGCCAAGAGGGCTTCGTTGGCGGCCCGCAGCAGCTGCCCCGGCTCGGTCGCCACATCGGAGCGGCCCAGCACGAAGCTGAACCCTTCTAGCGTCGACGACAACTCGCGCTGCACTCCCTCGGCGACGCGCAGCGCGGTGTCCTCGTCGCCGCCCGGCACGATCAGCACAACCTCCTCGCCGCCGATCGGCGGGCGCTGATCGCGCTCGACGAGCGCGGTGAGCGTGCCCGGAACCGCAGCTATCCCGGCCCGCTGCGCGGCGGCGAGCATCCGTGCGCGCCAGTCGTCGCTCGCCGGCGCCACAGGGTGCGCGCGCACGACGAGCACACTGCCGCCGGCGGCGAGGTCGGCGCCCAGCTCGCCGGCGCGCGCGACGAGGTCGGCGGGATCGGCCAACTCGTGGTCGAGCAGCGCCTGCACGAGCGCCGCCGACTCCTCTTCGCTGGCGCGTGCCGGCGCGCGCACTCGCTCGAGCTCGCCGGCGAGCAGTGTCGCGAGCAGGTGCTGGACGGCGACGGGCGGCGCATTTGCGTGCGGACGCAGGCGCAGCTTGCCGACGTGCGTACCGGCGATCCGCAGTGCGTGGGTCTCAACGCCGCTCGCCCCCTTCGTCAGCGACTGCTGGTCCGCGGGCGAGCGGGCGGCAACGGCGAGCACGGCGCCAGCGGCATCGGAGAGCATCAGGGAGCAGGAAATGGCGCGCGCCGCGGTGCGGACGACCTCGGGCAACCCGGCGCCGTCCTCGATCGCCAAGCAGACCTCCTCGAGCGCGGCAGGCGAAGGCTCAGCACCTTCCCGGGGCTTTTTGGCGCGAGCGGGCGGGTCGGCCGACCCGGTGGCCGCCGGCCGCCGGGCTTCCGACGCACGCTGCCGCTGCGCTGGCGAGGCCATTTCCCGACGCAGTCTACGGTCGCTAGGTTAGGGCAGGCGATTCCAGCTCAGGACGATCAGCACCCCGAGCAGCACGCCGACGATCATCAACGCCGCCAGCACGTAGATAGACAGCAGCGTCACCGCCACTCGTTCCCAGGCGCGTGTGTACGCCGACCAGGCCGGCGCCAGGACGAACGCGACGAAAGCTGCGAACGAGAAGACTCCCGCGCACGCGGCAACGAGGTAGGTGATCGCCGTATTGCTCATCGACGCCGGGCATTGTGACGGATGGCAGTGACGTGATCGGCCCATCCGGCGGCCGCCGCGTCATGTCGGCGTGTCCACGGGCAGGACCAGCCCCGCGCGAGCGCCGATCGGGCGTGCGCCGCAGGCCCCGGGGAAGCTGCGGTGCAGCTCCCCGGCCGCCTGTGCCTGCTCGTCGTCCCACTCGGTGAAGATGCCGACCGCTGTCGGTCCCGAGCCGCTGACCATGGCGTGCCGGGCGCCCGCCTCGCGCAGCGCGGTGAGCGCCCCGTCGATCGACGGGCAGAGCGACAGCGCCGCCGGCTCGAGGTCGTTGTGCAGCAGCTCGATCGGCAGCCGCCCGTAGGGCCGGACGGCCGCCTCGGCCGCGGCGTGAAAGTCCGCCAGCTCCGCCGCCGGTCGCGCCAGCCCGAGGCGATCAGCCTCGCGGTAGACGTCGGCCGTCGCCAACCGCACGGTCGAGGGCACGACGACTATCCAATAGGGCTCGAGGTCCTCGAGCCGGCGGACGCGCTCGCCGGCGCCGGCGACGAGCACCAGCCCCGGCTCGAGCAGTGCGAGCACATCGGCGCCCAGTCGCGGCGCCAGCTCGGCGAGCCGTGGATCGCCGGGCCGTCCCGCCGCGCTGGCGGCCAGCCGCAGAGCCGCGGCGGCGTCGCTGGAACCACCGCCGAGGCCGGCGGCGATCGGCACGCGCTTGTGAATCTCCAGCCGCTGCGGCGGCGTGTCCCAGCCGCTGGCGGTCCGATAGGCGCGCAGCGCAGCGGCTGCCAGGTTGGGGCCATCGACCCCCGCGCACACCACCTCGTCGTCGTTAGCGCCGGGCGGGGCCGGGGCAAGCGTCAGGTCGTCGGCTAAAGAAATCGTCTGGACGAGCGAGACGAGCTCGTGGAGGTCGTCCTCACGCCGCTCCCCGAGATGCAGCGAGAGGTTGATCTTCGCCGGCGCGAGCGCACGCATCGCGGTCATCGCGCCAGCTCGCGCTCGAGCGCGACGAACTGCTTCGCGCTCAGGCGCTCGGCGCGAACATCCGCGGGCGCCCCGATCGCCTCGAGCGCTGCGCGAGCGCGCTCGCGTAACCCTTCGTCTGCCCGTCTGGCCAGCGCCAGCGACCCGGCGAGCGGCTTGCGCCGGTGCGCGAAGGCGTCGCGCACCAGCTCGCGGACCGCCGGATCAGCCGGCGGGCCGAACCGGCTCATGCGGACCAGGACCGAGTCGACGTTCGGCGTCGGATAGAAGACGGTCCGCGCGATCCGCCGCAGCAGCCGGACCTCGCATGCCGCCTGGGCGAGCACCGACGATATGCCATAGGCGGAGCTGCCGGGCTCGGCGGCCAGGCGTTCGCCGACCTCGCGCTGGACCATCGCCACCCACAGCGAGACCTGGTCGAGCTGCTCGATCGTCCGCAGCAGGGAGGTCGCAGCAATCCCGTACGGCAGGTTGGCGACCACCTTCGTGGGCGCGGGTCGCAGGCGCGCGAGCTCGAGCTCCATCGCGTCGGCGAGATGCAGCTGTGCGTTCGCGTGGTCGCGCAGCGCATCGCGCAGCGCCGGCTCGAGCCGGCGATCGACCTCGACCACGTGCACGTGCCCGACGCGCTCGGCGAGGTGCTCAGACAGCACGCCAAGGCCGCCGCCGATCTCGAGCACCACGTCTGCGGAGTCGAGTCGCGCCGCGCGCGCGATCACGCCAAGGATGTTCGCGTCGACGAGGAAGTTCTGCCCGAGCTCGCGGTTCGGGCGGAGACCGAGCTCGCGCAGCCGGGCGGCGCTCACCAGCCGTACACCTCGGCGGCGCAGAGCTCGACTTCGCGCTCGAGCTCGCGATAGCTCGTGCCCCGCTGCTCGGCCGCAAAGCGTGCCGTGTGGACGACGTTCGCCGGCGCATTGGGTTTCCCGCGCAGCGGCACCGGCGACAGGTAGGGGGCGTCTGTCTCGACAAGCAGGCGATCGGCGGGGACCCGTCTGAGCGCCGCATGCAGCTCCGTGGCCTTGCGATACGTGACGTTGCCCGCGAACGAAATCCACCAACCCTGCGCCAGGCATTGCTCGAGCTGCTGCGGCATCGAGAAGCAGTGCAGCACGACGCGCACTCCGGCGGCGTGCTCCTGCAGCATCGCGAGCGTGTCTTCGGCGGCCGCGCGCGTGTGGATCACCAGCGGTTTGTCGAGCTCGCGCGCCAGCTGGATCTGTGCGACGAAAGCGCGCTGCTGGTCGTGTGGCGAGGCATGCTCGCGGTAGTAATCGAGTCCGGTCTCGCCGATCGCCACGCAGCGCTCGTGCGCAGCCAGCGTGCGCAGCTCCGCAAGCGCGGCGTCGTCGAAGCCGGCAGCGAGGTTCGGATGGCGGCCGATCGCAGCATAGACGCCCGCGAACGCCTCGGCAGCCGCCACCGCTGCGCGGCAGGAGGCGCCGTCGGTGCCCACCGTCAGCAGCCTGGTGACCCCTGCGCGCTCCGCGTCGGCGACCAGCGTGGCCGGCGGCTGCTCACAGGCGTCGAGGTGGGTATGAGCGTCGATCAAGTTGCGGCGACGCTCTTGGGAAAGAGCGACGGCAAGCTGCCGATGCGCTTGCCGCCCGCCTCGGCGCCGTAGCTCGCGCGATCAAACTCGACTGCCGGTGTTTGAAGCGCCTCCAACAGGGCCGCCGTAGCCTGCGGCATGTAGGGGTGCAGCAGCACCGAGACGCAGCGCAGACCCTCGACGAGCGACCTCAGCGCGCGGTCGAGCTGCTCGGCTGCAGCCGGCCGCTTGGCGAGCTTCCACGGCGCCTGCTCTTCGACGTAGCGATTCAGCCTGCGCACTCGCTGCCAGATCAGCTCCAGCGCCTGGCTCAACTCGACTCGGTCGAGCAGCTGCGCAACCTCCTCGACGAGACCGTCGAAGTCGGACGCGAGGCCGGCGTCGGGCTCCACCGTCGGTACCACGCCATCGCGGTAGCGCTCGACCATCGCCAGTGTGCGCGAGGCCAGGTTGCCGTACTCGTTCGCAAGCTCGTTCTCGTAGCGCGCCTCGAAGCCGGCCGGCGAAACCGATCCGTCCTGACCGAAGGAGACCTCGCGGAAGCAGTAATAGCGCAGCGCGTCGGCGCCGAAGCGGTCGACGACGGCGATCGGATCGAGCACGTTGCCCAGCGATTTCGACATCTTCTCGCCCTCCATCAGCAGGAAGCCGTGAATCGCCAGGTGGCGCGGCAGCTCGTACCCGGCGGCGAGCAGCAGCGCGGGCCAGAAGACCGCGTGGAATTTGAGGATGTCCTTGCCGATCACGTGGACGTCGGCGGGCCAGAAGGTGCCGGTGAGATCCTCGTCTTGGCGCGCGTAGCCGAGCGCGGTGACGTAGTTGAGCAGCGCGTCGAACCAGACGTAGAAGACCTGGCCCTCGTCCCACGGCACCGGCACGCCCCAGCGCAGGCGGGCGCGCGTCAGCGAGACGTCCTGGAGACCCTGGCGGATGAACGACTGGGCCTCGTTCGAGCGGCTCTGCGGCAGGACGAAGTCGGGACGCTCCGCGTACAGGCGCTCGAGCGGCTCCTGGAACGACGACAGCGCGAAGAACCAGTTGTCTTCACGCTCGCGCTCGAGCTCGATCTTGTGTATCGGACAGCGGTTGCCCTCGATCAACTCCGCGTCTGTCTTGAAGTCGGCGCAGCGGGGGCAATACCAACCTTCGTAGGTCCCCGCGTAGACATGCCCGTTGTCGTGGACACGCTGGAGGATCTGCTGGACTCTGGCGACGTGCTGAGGATCGCTGGTGCGGATGAAGA
>DASZZG010000148.1:0-2027 GCA_035543355.1 Solirubrobacteraceae bacterium
GCCATAAAGCAGCGAGGCCAGATTGTGCGCGTTCGGGTTGCCGATGTAGGTGCCGACCGCGTCGCGGCCGCCGCGCTCGAGCACGCCGCTGAGCCCCCGCTCGATCGCCGCGAAGGCCTGGGCCCAGGTCGCGCTCTCAAACGAACCGTCTTCGCGGCGCAACAGCGGCGTGCGCAGGCGGTCGGAATCCTCGTGCAGCGCCTTCAGCGAAAATCCCTTGGGGCAGATGAAGCCCTGAGAGAAGACGTCGTCGTCATCGCCGCGGATCGCTGTGATCTCCCGATCGTCCAGCGTCAGCTCGAGCCCGCACGTCGCTTCGCAGAGAGGACAGGTCCGATGGGCGATGGTCGCCGCGCTCATCCGGGGCCAGAGCTTACGCCCTCGTCCGTATCCTCGAGTGAGTGGCTACCAAAGCAGCGACCACCGGTCCGACGGGCTCGCCCAATGGGTCGCGCGCGCAGCGCATCGCCGAACAGCGGCGCGCGCTGCCCGACGAGCCGGGGGTGTACCTGTTTCGCGACAGCGCCGGACGGGCGCTCTACGTCGGCAAGGCGAAGTCGATCCGCAAGCGCGTCGCCTCGCACTTCTCCGGCCGCGGACACGACGCGTCCAACCACGGGCTCGCTGAGATGATGCCGGCGATCGAGCAGATCGAGTACGTCGTCACCGCCACCGAGGCCGAGGCCCTGCTCGCCGAGCAGAACTTCATCAGGCAGCACAAGCCGCGCTTCAACATCCGTCTGCGCGACGACAAGTCCTACCCCTACATCGGCATCTCGCTCGACGAGGACTTCCCGCGCGTCTACTTCACGCGCGAGCGTCACCGCCGCGACCGCGCCTATTTCGGCCCCTACTCCAACGCGAAGAAGGTGCGCGACACGCTTCACCTGCTCGGCAAGGTGTTCCTCTTCCGCAGCTGCTCGGGAACGGAGCCGGGCCGGCGCACCGGGTCTCCCTGCCTGGACTACTACATAAAGCGCTGCGAGGCGCCCTGCGTCGACTACGTCAGCCGGGAGGACTATCGCCGCGGCATCGACGGCGTGATCGATTTCCTCGCGGGGCGCTACCGCTCGATCGAGCGCGAGCTGGAACAGCGCATGGCCGACGCCGCCGCCGAGCAGCGCTTCGAGCAGGCGGCGCTCGAGCGCAACCGGCTGCGCTCGGTGCGGGCGCTACTGGAACGCCAACGCGTGGCCAACGAGGCGGTCGGGACCGTCGACGCGGTCGCCGTCGCGCTGCACGACGCCGACGCGAGCGCACAGGTCTTTCAGGTGCGCGACGGCGTGCTCTCGGATCGCCATTCGTTCTATCTCTCAAACGATGCCAGGCGGGGGTTGGATGAGGTTGTCGAGGAGTTCCTCGGGCAGTACTACGCGACCGCGATCGCGATCCCGCCGCAGATCGTGCTCCAGCGCGGCGTCGCGCCCAGCGACACGCTCGGCGAGGCGCTCACGCTGCGCCGGGGTGCCCCGGTCGAGCTGCGCGTCGCCGAGCGCGGCGACAAGCGACGGATCGTCGAGCTCGCCGAGCGCAACGCCCGGCTTGCGCTGGACCAGGAGCGGCTGAAGCAGGAGCGCCGGCGCCAGCGCCGCGTCGAGGCGCTCGACGGGCTTGCGCAGGCGCTTGGGCTCGACGCCGTGCCGATGCGGATCGAGGGCTTCGACATCTCGAACATCGGCGGAACGCACACCGTTGCCTCGATGGTCGTGTTCGAGGGCGGAGCGCCGAAGAAATCGGACTACCGGCGCTTCAACATCCGCACGGTCGAGGGTTCGGACGACTTCGCGGCGTTGGCCGAGGTCCTCGGCCGCCGCTTCGCCCAGTTCGAGCGCCAGCAGGAGATCTCTCCGTATGACGGCCGGCACAACGTCTCCTTCGCAACGCTGCCGAACCTGATCGTGATCGACGGCGGCAAGGGCCAGTTGTCCAGTGGGCTGAGTGAGCTGCGCGGGTTCCGCGACCGCGGCGTGGCGGTGATCGCGCTCGCGAAGCGGGTCGAGGAGATCTTCGTGCCGGGGCGGCGGGAG
>DASZZG010000149.1:0-4504 GCA_035543355.1 Solirubrobacteraceae bacterium
CTGGATCGCGCAGCGGCGGGCCGTGGCCGAAGACGACGAGCTCGGGCTCGAGCGCCGCGAGCCGCCGCGCCGACTCGCGATTGCGCGCGGGGTCGGGGATGAAGATGGCGAGCGGCTCGTGTAGCCCCGGCACGCTGGTGAGCACGTTAATGCCGTTGAGGACGTCACCGGCGATCAACACGCGATCGCGCTCGCGCCAGTACGCGACGTGTCCGAGCGAGTGTCCCGGCGTCTCGAGCACGGTGAAGCCGGCGACCTCGTCGCCTTCGCGCAGCCGGCGGGCGACCGGATGGGAGGGGCCGGTCCAAACCCGGTCGATCAGCCTGTTGAGACGGTGCTGCGGCTGGCGCTTGGGGATCAACGAGCTGTCCTCGACCGCGTCCGCGTCGGCGTTGCCGCACCACAGCGGTATCCCGAGCGTGTCGCAGACTGCCTTGCTCGCGCCCTGGTGGTCGGGATGGGCATGGGTCAGCGCATGGGCATTCACCTCGTGGCCGCGCAGTTGGCGCAGGATACGCCGCCCGGCGTGGCGTGTCGCGGCATCGATCAGGACGTCGCCGGCCAGGTAGACGTTGATCGCGTTTGGCGGGAACCCGCGCAACTGGTGGAGGCCTTCGGCCAGCTCCTTCATCGTGCACGCAATCTTATTCGGCGCCTGTCTGATCCGCCGGCGCGCGTGGCAGGCGCAGCACGAAGCTGGCCCCCGGGCCGGCATGGCGCAACTCGAGAGTCCCGCCCATGCGCCGCGCCAGCTCCCGTCCGATCGCGAGCCCAAGCCCGAAGCCACTCTCGCCACCGGTCGACCGGCCGCGTTTGAAGCGCTCGAAGATCAGCTCGTGCTCCTCGATCGGCACGCCCGGTCCCGAATCGGTGACGGTGACCGTCGGCTCCGACTCCTCGTTGCCTACCACGACCACGACGGGTGCGTCCGGCGGTGAGAAGCGCAGCGCGTTGTCGACGAGGATGCGAACGATGCGGGCGACTCCGTTGGGGTCGGCGAACGCCCAGCACGGATCGGGCGACCCGTCGAATCGCAGCGCCTGGTGGCGCTCCCTCACCCGGACCTCGAACTCTGCCAGCGATGCGCGGCAGAGCTCCGACAGCTCGACCGCCTCGGTGCGCATCTCGATGTCGGCGTCGAGCCGGCTGAGGTCGAGCAGGTCGGCGGCGAGCCGACCCAGCCGCTGCGTCTGACCGCGCGCGCGCTCGACCTGCTCGAGCGCGTCGCGACGGTCCGGGGGTTCCTGCTGCAGGCCCTCCTCGATCAGCTCGAGCATCCCCTGTAGCGACGTGAGCGGAGTTCGCAGTTCGTGCGATGCGGTGGCGACGAAGGTCCGTCGTGCCTCCTCCTGATGGCGCAGGCGTTCCTGCATCGTTACGAACGCCCGGGTGAGGTCACCCACCTCGTCGCGCGCCGGGTCCGCCTGGACCTCCACCGCGGGCCCCCGCTCGGCGATTCGCAGCGCCGTCTCGCGTAGCCGCTGCAGACGGCGCAACAGGCCGGTTGCGAGGCCGATGCCGAGCGCGAGCGCCACCGCAACGCCGACCAGGGCCGCGGTCAGGAAAGCGTTGCGCACCGTGTTTACCGCGGCCCGCTCGGCGGCCAGCGACTTGCGCATAAGAACGACGATCCAGCCCGAGTCCGTGTGCACCGGCACCGCGACGCGGGCCTCGTGCGTGCCGCTCGTATTGGCAAAGCTGCTGACGACGTGTCTCGTTCGCAGGGCCGTACGCGCGTCGTCGAACGAGTCGCGAACGTCAGGGTCGAAGTTGACCACCGGCTTCAAGCTCATGTCGACGATCACGACTCGCGCCTGCGTTCTGCGCCGCAGCTGGCGGACCAGCCGCAGCAGCTTCGGCGAAAAGCGCGGCTGCGGCGAAGGGCGCTGCTGGAGGTCGCGCTTGGTGAGGTCGTTGAAGGAGCCGCTGATGCCCGTGGCGTCGCTCGTCAGCGTCGTGAGTTCCTCGCGGTTGAGCTTGCGCTCGAGCGGTCCGAGGACCGCCAGCGCTGCGACGCCAATCGTCACCGCCCCGGTCAGCACGAGCGCCGCGACCAGCCGCGGCCGGAGCCCGAGAACGGCGCGCGGACGCACGGACTATGCCGACCGGGTCAACTCAGGGACCCTGCAGACGGTAGCCGGCGCCGCGTACCGTGAGGATCAGGCGCGGCTGCTCGGGCTTCTCCTCGAGCTTCTCGCGCAGGTGGCGCACGTGCACGTCGATGCCGCGCGGGTCGCGGTAGGCGCTGTCGCCCCAGATCGCGCGCAGCAGCTCCTGGCGGTTGAACAGCCGTCCGGGATCCGACATCAGGTGTCCGAGCAGCTCGAACTCCGCGAAGGTCAGCTGCACCTGGCAGTCGTCGACCGTCAGCTCGCGGCGGGCGCGATCGAGCTTCAGCGGACCCACCTCGACGATCTCCTCGCCCGCCGGCCGCGGCCCGGCGCGGCGCAGCACAGCCCGGATCCGGCTGCGCAGCTCGGCCAGCCCGAACGGCTTGGTGACGTAGTCGTCGGCGCCCGCCTCGAGGCCGAGCACGGCGTCCGCTTCGCTGTCGAGCGCGGTCAGCATGATGATCGGCACGACGTTGCGCCGCTGGCGCAGCTCGCGGCAGACGGCGTAGCCGTCGGGGCCTTGATCAAGCGCCACGTCGAGCAACACGATGTCGAAGTGGTCGGTGCTGGCGCGGTCGATCGCGGAGCGCCCGTCGGCGACCGCGGTAACGCGATGCCCCTCGCGCGAGAAGGAGCGGTTGAGCGTTTCGCGCAGGTTCGATTCGTCGTCGACGACGAGGATGTTGAGGGAAGCGTCGCTGGCCATGGTCGGAAACGCTACTCTGCCCCGCCCCGGAAAGGACGCGGGTGGCTCGATACACCCGACAGCATGCCTCACGCCAGCCGTCTTCGACGTCTCATCGTTGCAGCCGCCATCGCGCTCCCCGGACCGATCGCCGCGGCCGGCGCCCCGGCGGCCGTGGATGCCCCTTCCAGCGGCGGCAGCGGCGCCCCCGGCACCGGCGCCCTCCAGCCCGGTCCCCCGGGCCGTCAGCCGGCCGCTTGCGCCCAGACGCCGGCGGCGGGCTCCTCTGCGCTGACGATCACGAGCGGCGGGGTCCAGCGGTCGGCGGTGGTTCACGTCCCGCGAGACGCTCCCTCGGGACGTCCGCTGGCGCTCGTGCTGGCGCTGCACGGCGCCGGGGGTGACGGCCGCTTCATGCAGCGCTACACCGGCTATTCCAAGCTCGCCGACGAGCGCCATTTCTTCGTCGTCTATCCGAGCGCGCTCGGCTCCCCGCCGTTCTGGACGCTCGGCGACGGCGCAGCAAAGTCGGCCGACGTGGTCTTCATTCGCGACCTGCTCGACCAGCTGGAGGGCGGGCTCTGCGTCGATCCGCAGCGCGTCTACGCGGTCGGCGTCTCCAACGGCGGTGGGATGGTCGCGCGCCTCGGCTGCGACCTCAGCGATCGGATTGCCGCGATCGCCCCGGTTGCCGGCGGCCACTACAACATGCTCCCGGCCTGTCAGCCCGCAAGGCCGGTTTCGGTGCTCGTGATCCATGGCACGGCCGATCCGGTCGTCCCCTACGCGGGCATCCCGCCCGACGGGGCCGACGGCGTGCCGTCGTTCCTGGCCGGCTGGGTCGGGCGTGACGGCTGCTCACAGACTCCCGCGCAGACGCGCTCGGGCCGCTTGACCGTCCGCTTGAACTGGCCGGGCTGCGTCGGCGGCGCGTCGGTCCAGCACCTGAGGATCGCCGGCGGCGGTCACCAATGGCCTGGATCCACGCCACCGGGGCGCGGCCCGCGCCGAACGATCATGGCGACGCTCGAGACCTGGCGCTTCTTTCGCGCCCATCGCCTCGGGGGCTGAGCCGGGCGTCAGGAGTGTGCGGCGCCGCGGGTCAGGTGGTAGAGCTGGCCGCAAGCGTCGAGGCCCGCCTGGCGGCTGACATCGGCGCCATGCATTCGCGCCCACCGCACCGCGCTGGTGTCGGCACGCGGCTTACCCCCGACGGCCGGCGCCGGCGTCCCGGTCGCGTTGCAGCGCGCGCCCGGAACGGGCTTCAGCAACGCGTAGCGGACCTCACCGGCGCGCACGGCGGCCGCAAGCTGGTCCGCCGTCACCAGCAGCTGGCGCTTGATCGTTCCCAGCACCAGCACAGGCCGGTCGTCGTGGACGATCACCGGCCCCGCGAGTGCCGCCGGGTAGACCGCGAGCTCGTATTTTGCCCGCCCCTGATGGGCCTTCAGGTAGCTCGTGAGGGCCGCGAGCTCACTTGGGCTCCGGACGCCCGGCAATCCGGAGTCCGACGCGCCGGCGCTTGCGAGCCGCGCGGCCGTGATCGTGGGCACCACGAACACGCAGGCGAGCGTGGCCGCGAAGGCGCCCGGCAAGAGCACCCGGCGCGCACGGACCCAGCGGGGCCCCCGCAGGTCGCGACCGGCGCGCGCCGCGATCGTTGTGACCCCGGCCATCAGCGCGAGCGCGAGCAGCAGTTGGCGCACGT
>DASZZG010000150.1:0-2095 GCA_035543355.1 Solirubrobacteraceae bacterium
GAGGCGCCCCAGGCGGGGCGGTTCCGCCAGTTCTGGCAGGTCGGCGCGGAGGCGATCGGCTCCGACGACCCCGCGGTCGACGCCGAGTCGGTCCTGCTGCTGGTCGAGCTGCTCGAGGCGGTCGGGGTGCGCGAGCTGCGCCTGCGCGTGTCGAGCCTCGGCGGCCCGGTCGCGCGGGCCGCCTATCGCGACGAACTGCAGAATTATCTGCGCGAGCACGAACAGGAGCTGCCCGCGGTCGTGCGCGAGCGGATCGAGCTCAACCCGCTGCGCGCCTTCGATTCCGATGACGCGCGCACTCGCGAGCTGATGGCCGGGGCACCGCGCCTGCTCGATCGGCTCGAGCCCGACGACGCCGCGCACTTCGCCGACGTGCGCGCGATGCTCGATGACGCGGAGATCGGCTACGAGGTCGATTCGACGCTGGTCCGGGGCCTCGATTACTACACGCGCACGGTGTTCGAATTCGAGTCGGCGGCGCTCGGGGCGCAGAGCGGCGTCGGTGGCGGCGGGCGCTACGACGGATTGGTGGCGCAGCTCGGGGGACCCGCGGCGCCCGGCTGTGGTTGGGCGGCCGGGATCGAGCGGATGCTGCTGGCGACCGATGACTCGAGCCGCGAGCCCCTGCGCGACGAGCTGGATCTGTTCGTCGCTTACGCCGGCGGCGCCCAGCGGCGGCGTGCGCTGCAGCTGGTCCACGCCGCCCGCCGCGCGGGACTGCCGGCGCAGCTGGAGCTTGCGGGGCGCTCGCTTAAGGGCCAGCTCAAGCAGGCCGACCGGCTGGGCGCGCGCTACGTGGCGATCGTCGGCGAGTCCGATGTCCAGCTCAAGGACATGGCGACGGGCGACCAGCGCGCGATCGATCCGGCCGAGCTGCCGGCAGCAGTGCAGCGTCAGACGGCATGAGGCCGCCGCGCCCGAACAGGTATCGCGACGCATGGTGCGGCGAGCTGCGGGGCGGCGCGTCGCCGGCCGACGTGCGCGTCGCCGGATGGGTCCATCGGCGGCGCGACCATGGCGGGCTGATCTTCATCGACCTGCGCGACCGCTCGGGGATCGTCCAGCTGGTGTTTGCGCCAGGCCGCGCGCCGCAGGCGCACGAGCGCGCGCATGCGCTGCGAGCGGAGGACGTGCTCTCGGCGGCGGGTCGGATCGCGCCGCGCTCAGCGGAGAACGTGAACCCGAATATCCCCACCGGGGAGATCGAAGTTGAGGTGGAGGATTTCGAGCTGCTGGCCGACGCCGACCCGCCGCCCTTCCCGATCGACGAGGACGGCTTCGTCGAGGAGCCGCTGCGGCTGCGCCACCGTGCGCTGGACCTGCGCCGCACCGCACTGCGCGAGGCGATGCTGCTGCGCCACCGCATCACGCGAGCGATCCGCGATCACCTCGACGCGAACGATTTCGTCGAGATCGAGACGCCGCTGCTCACGCGCTCGACGCCCGAGGGCGCGCGCGACTACCTGGTCCCGGCGCGTATTGCGCCGGGGAGCTTCTACGCCCTGCCGCAGTCGCCGCAGCTGTTCAAGCAGCTGCTGATGGTCGGCGGGTTGGAGCGCTACTACCAGATCGCGCGCTGCTTCCGCGACGAGGACTCGCGCGCCGATCGCCTGCCCGAGTTCACCCAGCTCGACCTCGAGATGTCGTTCGTCGACGAGGACGACGTCATCACGACGGTCGAGGCGCTGCTGGCGAGCGTGTTCGAGGCGGCGCCGGTGGCCGGCCTGCCGACGCCCCCTTACGAGCGGATCACCTACGACGAGGCGCTCGCCCGCTACGGCACCGATAGAGCCGACCGCCGCTTCGGGCTCGAGATCGTCGACCTCTCCGAGGCGCTGCGCGAGAGCGAGTTCCAGGTCTTCGCGGGAGCGCTCCGTTCCGGCGGCGTGGTCCGCGCGCTCAACGCCGGCGCGCGCGAGCTGTCGCGCTCCGAGCTCGACGAGCTGACCGAGCACGCGAAGGGTTGGGGCGCCAAGGGTCTCGTCTGGGCGTTCGTCGAGGCCGACGGCAGCTGGCGCTCGCCGATCGCGAAGTTCCTCTCGGCCGATGAGATCGCGGCGATGACGAAGGCCCTTGCCGCCAAGCCCGGAGAGCT
>DASZZG010000151.1:0-16869 GCA_035543355.1 Solirubrobacteraceae bacterium
GTTGAGCACCGGGAACTGCCGTGCCGAAACGCGCACCGGCCGCTCCCCGAGCAGATAGAGCAGGATCGAGACGTCGTGCGGGCCGAAGTTCCACAGCGCGTTGAGGTCCTCGCGGATGACGCCCAGGTTGACGCGCTGGCCGTAGACGTAGAGGAGCTCACCGAGCTGGCCCTGCGAGACGTAGTCGCGCAGCATGTTCACGGGCTCGGAATAGATGAACGTGTGGCCGACCATCAACGTCAGCGAGGTCTCGTCGGCGAGCGCGCAGAGCCCCTCGCAGTCGGCCGTGGAGAGCGCCAGCGGCTTCTCGACCAGCACGTGCTTGCCCGCCCTCATCGCCGCGTCGGCGTGCGCGGCGTGCAGGCTCGCGGGCGTCGCGAGCACGACCGCGTCGATGTCGTCGGCGGCCAGCAGGCGGTCGAGCTCGAGCTCCCCGCGGCAGCCCGGGTAGCGCTCGATCGTCGCATCGAGACGGCTGGGATCGGCGTCGCAAACCGCCGTCAGCCGGCAGCCGGACGCCTCGAAGATGTTGCGCGCGAGCTTGGAGCCCCAGTAGCCCGCGCCGGCCAGTCCTACCGAAACCTCAGTCATGTCGCATGCTCACCATCCAGGAAGATTCGATGCCACCACTCCATACAGGTCAGCGTCCACAGGACGAGCCGCCGGTCAACCTCCCCGGCCCTGTGTTCGTCGAGCAGCCGCTTGACGAAGTCGACGCGAAACAGGCCACGGTCGCAGGCGCGCTCGGAGAGCAGGATCTGCTCCACGTAGTCGCCCTGGCTACCGCGAAACCATGCCGCTTGGGGTGGCGTGAAGCCCGTCTTACGTCGGGAGATTACCTGCTCGGGCAGCCTGCCGGCCATCGCACGCCTGAAAAGGTCCTTCGAACGAGCGCCGTCGAGCTTGCGATTCGCCGGGATCGAAAGCGTGAGGTCGACGAGATCGTTGTCGAGGAACGGCACGCGCGACTCGAGCGAATGCGCCATCGAGAGCTTGTCCTCGATCACCAGCAGTCCGTGGAGGAAGGTCTTGGACTCGAAGTAGAGCGCGCGGTCGAGATCGGGCAGGCCGTCGGCGCGGCCGATGATCTCGTCGAACACGCGCCGCGGCCGCTCGAGATCGGCGTCGGCCGCAAAGCCGGCGCTCAGCCCACCGGCGAGCTCGGCGCTCGACAGCAGCCGCGTCCAGTAGCCGAAGTAGCGCTCGGCGAAGTCCGGCTCGCCGGCAAACTCGTAACGCCACGGGTAGCCGCCGAACAGCTCGTCGCCTCCGGCCCCTGAGAGCACCACCTTGACCCAGCGTGAAGCGACGCCCGCGGTCAGGTAGTTGGGGTAGGAGAACGACATCCGTGGCTCCTCGATGTGACGGACGAGGCGCGGCAGCACCAGCTCCATGTCGGGCGCGCGCAACAGCAGCTCGTGGTGGTGAGTGCCGATGATGCGGGCCAGCTCGGCCGCATCGGCACGCTCGTCGAAGTCGGCCTCCATGCCCGCCGCATCCGATGTGTCGAAGCCCGTGCAGAACGTCGTGAGGCGATCCAGCCGGAGCCCCGCCGCCGCCGTGATCGCGCCGGTGTCGAGCCCGCCCGACAGATACGAGGCGATCTCGACGTCCGACATCAGCTGGCGCTCGACGGCGGTGTCGAAGCGCTCGCGGATCGCCCCGGCGAGATCGGCCTCCGACGACCGGGACTCGGCCTGCGGCAGAAAGTCCCAGTAGCGCGACTCCTGCGGCCCGCGCTCGTCGAGGCGCAGCACCGACCCGGCCGCGAGCATCTGCACCCCGGCGAACAGCGACCGCTCCGAGAGAATGTTCTGAAACGTCAGCAGCTCGACAAAGGCGTCGGCGTCGAGCGCCGCCTCGACGCTGCCCGAGCGCAGCAGCGCCTTGACCTCAGAGCCAAAGCTCAGCGTGCGGCCGTCCCAGTGGTAGTGCAGCGGCTTGACGCCGAAACGGTCGCGGGCGAGGTAGAGCACCGCGGCGCGGACGTCCCACAGGGCGAAGGCGAACATACCGTTGAGATCGGCGATGAAGTCGATCCCGCGCTCCTCGTAGAGGTGCACGAGGATCTCCGAATCGGACTGGGACGCGAGCTCGTGACCACGTCCCCGCAACCAGGCGGCGAGCTCGGGATAGTTGTAGATCTCGCCGTTGTAGACGGCGCAGACGCTGCGGTCCTCGTTGTAGATCGGCTGGTCGCCGCCCGCGAGATCGATGATCGCGAGGCGCTGATTGCCGAGCGCCACGTGCTCCTCGACGTGGGAGCCCTGCGCGTCCGGACCGCGATGCCAGATCGAAGACAGCATCGCCGAGATCCGGGCATCCCCGTTCTCGAGCGGCGCCGAGGGCGCGCACAGTCCACAGATTCCGCACATGAGGGGCTAGGATGCCGCGCGCTGGCCCTCCCTCCTGACGTCAGGAGGCGAGGCGCGGACAACGGGCGGCGATCCTACCAACGCGCCTGCGCAGCGAATGTTGTGGACATCTCACTCGTCATCCCGGCGTTCAACGAGCGCGACAACATTCCGACGCTGCTCGACGCCTGCCGCGCCGAGCTAGAGCGCTACGAGGGCAGCCACGAGATCGTCCTGATCGAGGACGGCAGCTCCGACGGGTCCGCCGAGCTCCTCGCCGAGCTGGCGGCGCGCGAGCCGCTGCTGCGCCCGATCTACCACGCGGCGGGGGAGCGCATCGGTTGCCACCCGTCCGAGCTGGAGGGCTTCAAGGCAGCGCGCGGCGACGTCCTCGTCTTCCTCCCCGCCGACCTGCAGATCCGTCCCGATGTCGTGCCCGCGTTCGTGAGCGCCTGCGAGCGCGCCGACGTCGTCGCATCGCATCGCGTGCGGCGTGCCGACGCCGCCTGGCGGCGCTACCTGTCGGCTGCCAACAACCGCGTCGAGCGGCTGCTGATGGGAGTCGACGTGCATGACGCGCACTCCTCGATGGCGCTCACGCGCCGCGCGGTCGACGTGGTCGTGGCACGGATCGCCTCCAACAGCGCCGTCATACCGGCCGAGATCCTGGTGCGCGCCCGGCGCGCCGGGCTGCGGATCTCAGAGATCGAGATCGAGCACTATCCGCGGACCGCCGGGCGCCAGACGGGCGCCGAGCCGAGCGAGATCCTCAAGGTCCAGTTCGATCTGCTGCGCCTGCGCCGTCGCCTGGCGCGTGAGGCCGGCATCGGCTACTAGGAGAGACGGAAACCAACACCGTCAATCAGGGACAGCCGATCGGACATGTTCGTGGACACGTCAGCGGACAATATGGCCATGGAAATCGAAATGTCCCTTCTAAATTCGCCTGACTATCGGGATTGTTTGGGACAATCGCTAGGACACCACAGCGGACATATCGCCGGACGCATCCCTGCATCTTGGCGCTCGACCTGCGCCGAGCACCGGCCGAGTTCTGGCGCTCCTCCACCCCAAGACGAGGGCAAGGATTCGTAACGAAATAGTCGCCGAGGAAGGGCGAGGGCAACGGACGACGCTGACGGAGGGGGTTGTCGACGAAACGACCCGATATGGGTCGTTTCTTACACAACCCATCCCGCGGAGCTTCGCCGCAAGCTTTCGTGCCGTTCGCCCCAGCCCCTCTCGTTGTCGCCGTTCAGCCGCGTCCGGGCCGTCGCGCTCTACTGAGATGCGTCCTAGTAGTTCCCCGCCCACTCATAGGTGCTCGCCATGGCCCGACAAAGGCCTCGGCGCCCGCCGCCGACCCCACCAGCCGAGCCCCGCCACGGCGACGAGGCTCAGCAGCGAGACGATCGCGCCGACGATCACGGAGGTCGGGCGGTAGTTGAAGCTGATCCGGTGCGAGCCCACCGGCAGCGCGAGCCCGCGGAACAGACCGTCGGCGCGGTAGATGTGGGCGGAGTGGCCGTCCACGCGGGCGCTCCAGCCCGGATAGCTGGAGTCGGCCAGCACGAGGATCCCCGGACGACTGAGCGTCGCAGTGAGGTCGACGCGATCGTTGCGGTAGCGCGTGATCACCGGCGGCGCCCCCGGCGGACGGGTGCCCGGTGACGGCCGGAGCCCCGGCGGCGACCGGTCGAGTACGACCTCGCGCGCGGGGTCGAAACGCGGGTCGGCGACGCGGCGGAGGGTCGCGGTCTCGCCGGCGAGCGCCTCGAACCCGGACACCAGCCGCGCCCTCGTGACGCCTGGGCCGGCGTCGAACACATTCACCGTTCCGGCGACCGTCGAGCGATAGCCCGGGAGTCGCCAGTGGCCGTCCGAATAGGCGGCGTAGCGGGCTCCGGCGGCGCGCAGCACGCGCAGCGCGTTCGGCCGCAGCGAGCCGATGGCGTAGGCGACGTCGGTCGCGTACGCGCCGGCGTAGTCGGTGATCACGGTCCCCATGAAGGCGTCGTAGTCGCGTCGCGTCGGCTGGCCGTAGGAGCGAACGTCGGAGCGATCGAACCCCATCGCAAGCAGGGGACGCGTCGTATGGCCGAGAAAGGCAGTGCGCGGGGCACCCGCCCCGGCGGGCAGCGCGCGCAGGCCCGCGACCAGGGGGACGCCGACGTGGGCCTTCGCGACACGCGGGTTGAACTGGTGCCCCCAGCTGTAGAGCTCGACGAACAGCGCCACGCAGAGCGCCGCTGCCACCGCCGCGCCGATCGCGGGCCGGCGCGTGTGCCGGCCGAGCGCTCGCTGGAGGCGGTCGACCCCCACGCCGCCGGCGAGCGCGAGCGCCAGCGACCAGATTACGAGCGAATTGGGCTTGTAGACGCCCCCGAGCCTCGGCACCAAGGCCTCGATCTGGCGCCAGGGCCAGAGGTTCATGCAGATCGTGACGGTCGCGGCCGCGATCGTCGCGAACGGCAGCAGCCGGCGGTCGCGAGCGACCAGCGCCGCGCCGACGCCCAAGAGGGCGACCAGACCCACGTACCAGGGCGCGTGGAACGCGCTGTAGAACGTCCCCAGCTCGGGCTGCCCGCGAATCGGCGAGCCGCTGTGGTCGGGCGCATAGATGAAGCTCAGCGTGCGCCAGGGCAGGTAGTAGTCGTGATACTGCCGCGTACGCGCCGCGCTGTCGATGCTGCGCCCGAGCAGCTCCTGGGCGGGTAGCAGGATGACCGCGCTCAAACCGATCGCCAGCAACACGCCGACGGTCAGCGCGCCGGCCCGCAAACGCAGCTGTGATCGCAACTGGGCGCGCAGCTGTAGCGCCCGCACCGCGCCGTAGATCGCCAGTCCGAGGATCGCGAACAGCACGACCTCGGGATGACCCCCCGCGACCACGGCGCCGATCGCAAGCGCGAGGCCGGCCGCCCCGAGCCACGGCCGGGCGCCCGCCAGCACCAACTCGAGTGCGAGGAACGCCCACGGCAGGACAACGGCCGTGCTCGATGCGGGCATCGACAGCCAGACGGTCACATAGCCGCCGAACATGAAGGCGAGGGCGGCGAACACCGCCGCCGGGCGCGTGCAGGCGAGCCGCCTGGAGAGCAGATAGCAACCGCTTCCGGCGACGGCGATCTTGAGCATGCCGGCCAGTGTCTGAGCGGTCTCGATCCCGTAGAGCGACGGCGGGGCCAGGAACGGAAGCTGGACCGGCGAGAGGATCCCCCACTGGCTCTGCTCGAAGAAGGGAAAGCCGAACTCGGTGTAGGGATTCCACAGCGGAAGCTGCCCGGACGCCAGCGACTCGCGGACGAAGGTCATCGCAGGCGCGAGCGAGACGACCGAATCCTTCAGCGCCGAATTCACGTGCTCGAGCCCCTGCGGCGGGGCCAGCGCCCACGGCAGGTAGGTGTTGAACACCAGCTGCGAGCCGTCGACCAGGTGTGTTCCGATCAGGACCGGCCAGTAGTAGACGACGAACGCCAGAGCGAGCGCGGCGAAGCTCGACCAGCGCCCGGCCACCAGTCTGCGACCGGCCGCGCGTACCCGCGGCTGCAACGCGATCATCCCGTGGGCACGCCGGGGCCGGACGGACGCGGCGCCAAGGACGAGCGTCCCGGTATTCGGCGCACGACCGCGCGGAGCGCCAGCGATCCGGCGACCGCGGCGGGAACCATCAGCAGCACCATCGCGGGCACCGCGTAGCGCGGCTCGGGAAGGATCACCAGATAGGGCAGCGCCGTCGCCGCGACGGTCGCGGCGACGATTCGTATCGTCGCGTCGAGACGCGCGAGCAACAGCCCGACCAGCGCCAGCCCGAGCAGCGTCAGATGGAAGACCAGCGCCGGGATGTACGGGATCAGCGCCGGACGGCCGTAGAGCGAATGGTCGTCAAAAGCGACGAGCCAGAGCTCGCGCTGCCAGAACGCGGCGGCATCGAGCTGGTCGAGCGGGCGATGGCGGACGTTTGCAAGCAGGATCGACCAGGGATGCGCGCGCCGTGCCGCAGCGACCTGGAGCCCCGGGTGGCCCGGATTGGGAAGGCCGAAGTAGTGACCCGCGCGCAGGTAGGACCCCAGCCGTCCGCTCGTTTTGTCGATCGGCAGATGCACGCCCGCGGCGAACAGCGCGCTGCTGTCGGCCGTGCTCAGCGGCGCGGCGGTGTGGGCGACGCTCTCGTTGCGCGCCACCCACGGGGCGAACAGCACGAGCGTTGGCCCAAGCACCGCCACGGCCGTCACGCAGGCGAATCGGATGCTCGGGCGCCGCCACAGCCGCACTCCGGCCGCCACGAGCAGGACCGGGAAGCAGATCGCCAAGGAGGGCCGGACGAGCACCGTCGCCGCCAGCAGGGCGGATGCCGCGCCCAGCCAGCGCGGCCAGGCCGGCTGCCGCCAGCCCTCGGCGAGCGCGAAGACGGCGCCCGCGAGCAGCGCGGCGGCGAGCGCGTCGGAGAGGATCAGGCTCGGCAGCATGATCAGCGGCGGATAGGCCGACGAGGCCAGCGCCGCGAAGCGACCGGCCCCGCGGCCACCGACGCGCGTCGCAAGCCCGGCCATCAACAGGCAGGCGGCGCTCACCAGGATCGCCTGTGTGACACGCACGGCGTTCTCACCGAGCCGGAGGTCGAAGTGGATCGCCAGCGCCAGCGGATACCCAGGAGTGCGTGACGCGTCGGCGGAGCTCCACCAGCCGGTGAAGTTGTGGCCGATGTTGAGGTACTGAATCTGGTCGCCCACGTCCGACGGCATGTGATGGGCGAATCCGTAGGCCACTCGAAGACCGAGCCCGAGCGCCACGAGGCCGAGCACCCAGGGATCGAGCAGGGCCTCACGGAGGCCCGCTGGAGGGGACTTCGACTGCTCGTCGCGAAGGCGTGACACCAGGAGTCTCTGCGCTAAGACCGCTCAGACGTTAGCAACGGCCGGCGTCAGCAAATGTTGTCCGCCACCCTGCGCGGGAGCGAGCCGGGCGCCTGCGCGCACCGCTATCCTGCGAGCCGCAAGACGTCGCCAAGTACCCCGCGACGTCCCTGGTCCCCTGCCGACGACGACCCCCCCGGAGCTGCGCGTGAACCCGGTCCTGCAAGAGCTGCTGGTCTGCCCGATCTGCCGGCGGAAGCTCTCCGAGGACGGCGACGAGCTCGTCTGCCCGGAAGGGAACCGCTTTCCGATCGTGCGTGAGATTCCGCGGCTGTTCGCCGACGCCCTGCTGGCACCCGGGCAGAAGGAGACAGCAGCCGCCTTCGGCTATTCGTGGACTCGCTATCCGAAGCAGAATCCGTACACCGAGGAGCAATGGAGCGACTGGGTACATCCGCTCGGCCCAGACGACTTCGCGGGCCGGCTGGTACTGGATGCGGGCTGCGGCTTGGCGGGGTTCGCCGAGTATGCGCGCAGGTGGGGCGCTTCCGAAGTCGTAGCCGTTGACTTATCCGAGGCGATCGACGCGGCGCACGAGCGACTCGGCGACGAGGTCGACCTCGTCCAAGCCGACCTGCATCACCTGCCGTTCAGATCCGGAGCGTTCGACCTGGCCTATTCGATCGGCGTGCTGCACCATCTGCCAGAGCCCGAGAAGGGCTTCGCGTCGGTGGCCAAGATGGTCCGACCCGGCGGCCAGATGTGCGCCTGGGTCTACGGCCGCGAGAACAACGGCTGGATCATCCACATCGTCGACCCGCTGCGCAAGCACCTGCTCGCGCGCCTCCCCAAGGCAATCACCAAGTGGGCCATCTCGCTGCCGGCGACGGTCGTCCTCTGGCCGATCGTGAAGCTTGCGCAGCGTTTCAAGCGCATTCCCTATGGCGAGTACCTGCGCTGGCTCGGTGCGCGTGACTTTCAGTTCGTCCACGGCGTTGTCTTCGACCACCTGGTGGCGCCCACGAGCCATTACATCCGCGGCGAGGATTTTGCCGCCTGGTTCCAGCGTGCGGGCCTGATCGACGTGCGGATCAGCGCGCGCAACCAAAACTCCTGGCGTGGGGTCGGTCGCGTCCCCGAGGAAGCGCAGCTCGCCGGCGAACACCCGGCCGCACGAGCGGACGCCGCTTCCTCCGCGTGATTGCGCGCATCGGCCGCGCTGCGCGGCGGATCGACAGCCTGACGGTTCGAACCGCCCTCACGCGGGCCGCTCCGGCGCTCGTCGTCATCGCCGTCGTGACGATCTTCTATTGGCATGCGCTCACATCGGGCGATTCGACGATCGCGATCCCCACGGACTCCGATGTGCTCAACTCCTTCCGGCCGCGAACGATCGACCAGTTCCTGTCGGTGCACCATTACGGCTTTCTGCCCCAGTGGAGCGATCGAATCGGACTCGGCCAGCTGTCGGTCGGTCAGAACGGATCTGAGTACTTGCCGCGGCTGGTGGCTCTGGCGCTCGCCGGCAGCGCGGCGCAGGCCGCGGACTGGCTGGTGTGGGTGCATACCCTGGCCGCCGGGCTCGGAGCGCTTGCACTCGCACGGTTTTACGGAATCGCCCGCTGGGCGGCGACGCTTGCGGGAGTGATGTTTGCCCTTTCCCACTTGGCGGTTCGCTGGGCGCCTCTGTCCCCCACCTCGGTCCACTTCGCGACGCTGCCGTTTGCCCTGTTGGGCGTTGAGCTGATCTGGCGAAGACGGGCCCTCGTCGGAGTGCCATTGCTCGGCTTGGCGCTGGGCTTCAACGGCCTCGGCAGCCACCTTCAGTTCACGCACCTGCTGGTGCAGGCGGTCGGCGTGCTCGTCGCGTTTCGCCTCTTTGCGGACGCGGCTCCGTGGCGTCGGCGCGTGCCCCCGGCGCTGTGGTCGCTCGCGGGCCTGGCCCTGGGTGTGGTGATCGCCGCACCGGCGCTGATCCCGTTCGTACTGGAGCAGGCCGACTCCATACGCCAACACACGGCCGCGGCTTACGTGAAGGGGATTCACTCCTCGGGCATCGGGTCATTCCTCAGTCCGACCGCTGCGCGCGCACCGGAAGAAATCGGCGACGACTTCTACATCGGGCTGTTCGCGCCGCTTGCGCTGGTGGGTTTCGCGATCGCGCTGCGCAGCCGGAAGCTGGCAATCCTGCCCCTGTTGATAGCGCTGTCGTTGGCCGTCGGGCTCAAGACGTTCGTACTGCGCCTGCTCGTGCTGGAAGTTCCTGGCTGGCAGGTGACGTCCAATGTGCAGCGTGTGTCGCTGATAGTCACGCTCCCGCTGGCGCTGCTGGTCGGCTTGGGCGCGGCTCGGCTACTTTCGTTGCGTCCCGCCCGCGCGGCGGCAGCGCTCGCCGCGCTCCTGGCGGGATCGGCCGCGATCTGGCACCTCGCGATGGATCGAGTGCACGCAGGGAGCACGCCGATCACGGCGGCGGCGTTGATCATCGCCGCCGTCGCGTTGTTGGTCGTCTGGGAGCTGCCTGAGCGAGTGCACCGCTGGGTAGTGGTAAGCATCCCGGTCGTCTTGCTGACGCTGACGCTGGCCGCCGCCCTGCACGAGCGCGCACTGGGTTGGAGGCCCGTCCCGGCGCAGGCTCCCAGCGGCGTGCAGACGTGGCTGCGACTCGTCGCGAGCAATAACGATCCCAACCGACGCTGGATGTCCTATTGCCAGTCGTTCTCTGACTTCCTCTACCGGCCGGTGAAGTTCTTGGAGTCGCCCGGTCGCTGGCTCGACACGTATGAATCGTTTGTCGACACGGACTATTACCGCTACTGGCAAAGGCTGACGGGCTCGCAACTGTATGCAAACCAACGCGGGGCTCTGGGCACCTGGAATCAGCACCGACCACAGGATCCGGCACCCAATGCCGCGCTTGTCAACGCTGCCGGCATCGGACAGGTCCTGGGCACCACCGCCTGCAAGCGACGGGTTGACAGGTTCGGCTGGGCGCCGGTCAGCAGCGCACCGGCGGTTGGGGCCACCCGGCGTGCAGGGGCTGCTCCGGTCTCCTATGTCGTGTACCACAACAGCGCCGCGTTTCCGCTCGCCTATGTGTCGGGTCGTGCGCGCACCGTTGCAGGCCCCGCGGAGGCGGTGGCGCGACTCGCGCGATCGTCGCCGGCGTTCGCGGCTCATACGGACTACGTGGAGGGAACCCAACCGGTCCCATCAACCGATCGGCCACCGCAGGAAATGAAGCTCAAGCGCGACAACCCGCAGCATTTGAGCGTCACGGTGACACCGCAGCCGCGGCCGTCGCTGCTGGTGCTGGTCGAGCACTTCAACAGCGGCTGGCATGCCTACGCGCAAGGGCCCAAGGGCGCGCCGCGACAGCTTCACATACGTCGCGCCAACGGAGTATTTCAAGCGGTGGTCATACCCGCTTGGACCCGCAAGGTGGTCTTCAAGTTCAATCCCCTGTGGCAGAGGCTCTCGCTTCCGCTGGCCTACCTCGCCGCCCTCGCGGCGGCGCTCACCCTGCTGGGCGCCTGGGTCTCCAAGCGCACCCGCGCGGATAGCATCAGCTGAGCCATGCCCTCCGCCCCCCGCATCCCAATCCTCTACCTCGCCCCGTGGGTGGACTACGGCGGCTCGGACAAGGGGACGATCGACTGGTTTCGCTGGCTCGATCGCGATCGCTTCGCGCCGTCGCTCGTTACAACGCAACCGTCTTCGAATCGAAGGTTGGCGGAGATTGCTCCTTACGCCGAGGAGGTTTGGGCGCTGCCCGACCTGCTCCCCGGCGCCGACTTCCCCGACTTCATCTTCGACTTCATCGATGCGCGCGACGTGCGCATCGTGCACATCATGAACTCCCGCCTGGGCTTCGACCTGCTACCCGATCTGGGCGCGTTGCCACACCCGCCCGCCGTCGTGGTTCAGTTGCACGTGGAGGAGGAGGACCGCTCCGGCTACGTCCGTTACGTCACTACGCGCTACGGCAACCTCGTTGACGCCTTCTCACTGACGAGCGAGCACCTCGCCCGCGCGGTGATCGGCTATGGCGCGCCGCCGGCGAAGTGCCATGTCATCCACACGGGAGTGGACGCCTCGGGCGACTTCTCGCCCGAGCGCGTCGCGCCGATCGAGGGTCTGGCGAGCGACCCGTTGCAGATCCTCTACCCGGGACGCCTGGTCGAGCAGAAGGACCCGGAGCTGATGGTGCGCGTGGCCGTCGCCCTGCGACGGCGCGGCGTCGACTTCCGCATCCACGTGGTCGGCGAGGGCGAGCTCGAGCCGCGGGTACGCGAGCTGGTGGGCGACGCCCGCCTCGAGGACCTCGTGCGCGTCGAACGGCCCACCGACGAGATCGCGCGCTGGTACGCCTCCAGCGACGTCCTGTTGATGACCAGCCGCTTCGAAGGTGTCCCCTATGTCGCATTCGAGGCGATGGCGATGGCCCTGCCGGTCGTCGCGCCCCGCCTGCCCGGCAACGTCGAGCTGATGGCAGAGGGCGGCGGCGTCCTGATCGAGCAGCGCGACGACGCCGATGCCTACGCGGAGGCCCTGGCGGCGCTCGCGGCCGATTCCGCGCGGCGAGCGCAGCTGGGCGCCGAGGCCCGCGAGCGGATGCTTTCCGAATTCTCGCTCGCGGAGATGGGAAGGCGCCACGGCCTGCTCTACGAGGATCTCGCGCAAGGCGGCAACGGCCCAGCGCCAAACGGCGGGGCGGCTCGACGATCGACTGCTGTCGCCGCGACCCCGGCGCCGATCCGCCTGCGAGAGCGCCCTGCACGCGGGAACCCGCTCGTGTCCGTGATCATCCCCTGCTTCAACCACGGGCGCTACCTGCCCGCGGCGCTCGAGTCGGTGCACGTGCAGTCCTATTCACCGATCGACGTCGTCGTCGTCGACGACTGCTCGACCGATCCCGACACCGTCTCGCTGCTCGAGCGCCTCGCCGCAGAGGAGTCCGTCACCGTCGTCCGGCTGCCCGCGAACGTCGGACCGAGCGCCGCGCGCAACGCCGCGCTGGCGCACGCCAAGGGCCGCTATGTGCTGCCGCTCGACGCGGACAACGTGCTGCTGCCGCGAGCGGTCGAGCAGCTCTCCGACCAGCTGCGCGGAGCGGGCGAGCGAATCGGCTTCATCTACCCGAACCTGCAGTACTTCGGCACCCGCGACGACTACTGGGAGGCGCCGGAGTACAACCTCTACGCCCTGCTGCAGGGCAACTACTGTGACACCGGCTCACTGCTCGATCGTCAGGTCTTCGATGCCGGCGTGCGCTACGCGGAGGAGATCCGCCTCGGTCACGAGGACTGGGACTTCGCGCTGGCGCTGGCGGAGCGCGAGGTCTACGGCGAACCCTCGCGCTACAAGTCTCTGCTCTATCGCAAGTGGGGCTTCACGCGCTCAGACGCCGTCGAGTACGCCTCGGAGGCGTTCGCCGACCGCATGCTCGAACGCCATCGCCGCCTGTACGACGAGGCGGCCACGATCAAGTCCCGCTGGTCGCCCGCGCTGTCGTTGATCGCGCTCGCGCCCTTCCCTGACGGCGAGGCGAGGGATCGGCTGATGGCTCGCCTGGCCGCTCAGACCGCGGTCGACGTCGAACTGCTGATCGCGTCCGGCGCGGACCTCGGAGATCCCGCCCACGGTCCGCCGCTGCGACGCATCCCTGACGGCCTGGCCGGGAGTCCTGCGGACGCGCTGCTGGCAGGCACGGAGATGGCGCGCGGGCGCTGGACGCTGGCGACGTCGGGCACGGGCTCGGAGTTGCTCGCCGATCCCGCGTTCACCGAGAAGCTGCTGCGCGTCCTGCGCGCCAACGCGAGCCTCGGAGCGATCGTGCTGGCAGAGGCCGAAAACGGCGTCCCCGTCCCGTTGCGGTTGATCGGCGCCCGCGAGCCGGCGGGCGCGCCGCACGCCGTGGTCTGGTCGGAGTACGCGCGCGCGGCGCTGCCGGCGCAGCTGACACTGAGGCAGGGGAGCGAGCTCGAAGCGCTCGCGGAAGCGTTCACGCTCGGGCGCTTCGGCGTGCAGTGGCGCCACGCCCAGGCCCCAGCACGGCGCCGGGCGAGCGCCCGATCAGGGGCGAGCGAGCCCGTGCTCGTCGCTTCGACCCCGAGTCGCGGGAGCGAGCGCAGCGAGCGTGCAAGCCGGCTCGAGCTGAGTCCGCAGTTGCCGGGCCTGCCTCGGAGGATCCGCCGCTGGCGCGGCTCGCCGACCTGGGTCCCGCCCGAATGCCTGCCGCTGTGCCGCCACCTGGGCCACGACTCCCAGGAGCGCATCGTGACCACAAGCCGCACCTCGCCCGCCGGCTTTGCGCTCGAATTCGACCTTGGCTCGATTCGCCGTTTCCACCTCCCCGGCACGCGGCCGCTGATCGCGCTGGCTGGGCCCGACTACGCGATCGGGGACGAGAATTCAGCCCCTGCCGCCGACGGGCTGCTGGGATTTGTCGAGACCGCTCCGCTGCCTCTGCTCGAGGGCCTGACGCTCGCGTTTGAACCGGCATCGGGACGCAACGTCCTGGTCTCAGGATCCGACGATCCGATCGCCGACGACGTCCAGCCACTCGCACACTTCGGGTTCATCGAGCCCTACCCGATCCACCCGCGCACGCCCCCGCACGTCGGTCGCCCAGTGGGCGGGCTGGTCGGGCTCGTGCGCGGGGTCGACCGCCGGGCGCGCCGCCACACCTACGCGGCCGGCGAGCTGCCGGCAGGCGAGCTGGCGGTCGAGCTCGGTGCGCTCGCCGCTCAGGCGCCGCCCGGCTGGGCGGGAGCGAAGCCGCTCTGGGTTGGCGGCGGCGGGGTGGCGACCGAGGACTACCAGCCCACCCCGGGGCGCCCGGCGAGCCAATCGCTCGCGCGCTGGGCGCTGGCGCCGCTTGCCTGGGCAGACCTCGGCGAGCCCGCGATCCGAGCGCGCGCGGCGGCGCGGCGCGCCGCGTCGACGCCGCGCCTGCGACTCGCAAGGGCCGGGCAGGCCAAGGCCAACGAAGGCCGGCCCGCGGGCTGGCTCTTCGCCGAGGGCGGCCCGGCGCGCGTGCCGCTGTACTCCGCGTTGCACCCCGCCACCGGCGATCAGCTGTTGACGCGCTACGAGCAGGAGGCACGCGACTTGGGTTACGTTGACGTGATCCTGCTCGGCTACCTGCTGGAGTATCCGGTCGTGACCGAATCGCTCGAAATGCAGCGGACATCGATCCCTTGGGCCTCGCGCTTCGGCCGCGACGCCCGCTGGCAATGACAGCTCCGGTCGATGCCGCATTGACCCACCTGCGCGAGGCCGTGGCTCGCCAGCTGGGGATCGAGCGGCCCCCGCCCGCCGACGTCGACCCAGCGCAGCTGGTTCGCTTCGCGCCGGATCTGCCGACGGAGCTCGACCCGGCGCGGCGAGCCGAGCTCGAGGCCGCAGCCGCCGAGCTCGACCCGTGGCTCCAGGGACCCTTCGCGCTCGGCGGCGACCTCGTGGTCGGCGGCGCCTGGCGCAACGACGGGCGCTGGAATGCGCTCTCGGCGCACGTCCCGGAGGAGCTCTCCGGCAAGCGCGTGCTCGACGTCGGCTCCAACGCCGGCTATGACCCGTTCATGTTCAACCTGCGCGGCCCCGAGTACGTGCTCGCGTGCGAGCCGTTTCACTTCCACCGCCAGGCCCTCTTCCTCGAGTCGATCTACCACAGCGGGATCGACTTTCGCCAGATCGGCTGGGAGGAGCTCGACCCCGAGACCCACGGCCGCTTCGACCTCGTCCACTGTCACGGCGTGCTCTACCACGATCCGCACCCGCTGCAGATGCTGCAGCGCCTGCGTGCGATGCTCGCGGATGGCGGACAGATCTACTTCGGCTCGATGATGCTCGCGAGCGTCGAGCTGTCGGAGTACATCCGCTTCGTCCCCGGCGCCTACTTCGGCGACGAGACGTGGTGGTTCGTGCCGGGCCGGCTGGCGATGCGCTGGATGCTCGAGACAACCGGCTTCTCCGTCCAGCGGGAAATCGAGCTCGGCGAGGGCCCGCCGGGTGAGTTCCCGGTGATCAACGGCTATTTCGTCGCCACGGCCGGCGAGCCCTCGGTCCTACTGACGCCGCGCCTGCCCTGACCAGCCGGCCGCTACCTTTCCCGAGATGAGCTAACCCGCGGACAGCGGCGTGCCCGCGGTCACTGTGGAGGGTCTTTCGAAGACCTTCCGCATGCCGCACGAGCAGCTGCTGACGCTCAAGGAGCGCGCGGTGCATCCCTTCAGGCGGACGTCCTACGACCGCCTGGAGGCGCTGCGCGACGTCTCGTTCGCGGTCGAGCGCGGCGAGTTCTTCGGCATCGTCGGGCGCAACGGCTCGGGTAAGAGCACCCTGCTGAAGTGCCTGGCCGGCATCTACCGAGCCGACGCGGGGAAGATGTTCGTCAACGGGCGGATGTCAACGTTCATCGAGCTCGGCGTCGGCTTCAACCCCGATCTCGCGGCGCGCGACAACATCGTCACCAACGCGATAATGCTCGGGCTCTCGTCCGCGGACGCGCGTGCGCTGGTCGAGCCGGTGCTCGAATTCGCCGAGCTCGAGGACTTCGTCGAGCTCAAGCTGAAGAACTACTCCTCGGGGATGAGCGTCCGCCTGGCCTTCTCGGTGATGATCCAGGCCGAGGCCGACATCCTGCTGATCGACGAGGTGCTCGCGGTCGGCGACGCCGCCTTCCAGCAGAAGTGCTTCGACGTCTTCAACGAGATGCGCGACGCCGGGCGCACGATCCTGCTCGTCACGCACGACATGAGCATGGTCCATCGCTTCTGCCGGCGGGCGATGCTGCTCGAACGCGGCGAGCTGGTGATGATCGGCGCTCCGGACGAGGTCGCGGACGCTTACTACGAGCTCAACTTCGGCCGCGCGCTGGCCGCCACGAGCGAGCCGGGACACCGTCCCGGGGACCGCGCGGCGGAGATCATCGACGCCTGGATGGAGGACGAGGACGGCGCGCGCCAGCCCAACTGCCTTCAGGGTCGCGTTTACACCTTCAAGGCCGAGGTCAGGTTCGTGCGCGACGTCGAGGATCCGGCGTTCACATTCCTCTGCGACAGCGACCGCCACCAGACGATCTTCGTCGCGACCACCGCGTGGTCGAACGAGCGCTCGGGCCACTTCAGCTCTGGCGAGTCCGCGATCTTCTCCGTGACCTTCACGAACCTGCTCGCGCCGGGGCGCTACACGCCGTGCACGATCGTCGCGCACCGCGGCTCGGGCCAGGACGTGATCGATCGCTGGGACTCGATCTTCTCGTTCGTCGTGTCGGGCCCGGTCGCGACGGGCGGCGTCGTCGACCTCCCTTACGAGGCGCGCGTCGAGCGGATCAAACGGGCCCGCGGCGCGATCGACGACGCGATGCCGGCGGTGGTGCCGCCACGAGGATGAGCGTCGCAGCTTCAGGCGAGGCGCACGGCCTCGGCGAGCCGGTGACCGGCCCGTCCGCGCTGGCGGGCGGATTCGGCCGTTTCGTCGCGCTGACGCGGACGATCGCCTTCCAGGAGTTCAAGCTGCGCTTCTTCGGTTCGGTGCTCGGCTACGTCTGGCAGCTGATGCGCCCGCTGATGCTCTTCGGCGTCCTCTACATCGTCTTCACGAAGGTCGTGCACGCGGGCAGGGGCGATCCCCACTACGGCGTGATGCTGCTGCTC
>DASZZG010000152.1:0-10912 GCA_035543355.1 Solirubrobacteraceae bacterium
TGCCGTCGATCGCGATCATCTCGCCGGCCGTTATCGTCGTCCCGTCGACCTCGATCGTGCCACGGTCGACGTCGATCTCGAGCGCAGAAGCTCCGCACACGCACGGCCTGCCCATGCCGCGGGCGACGAGCGCAGCGTGTGAGGCCTTGCCGCCTTCTGACGTCAGGATTCCGCGGGCCGCATGAAAGCCCGCTACGTCGTCGGCCTCGGTGAAGGGCCGCACCAGGATCACGTCGCGACCCTCCTCCCCAGCCTGCACCGCCTGCTCAGCGGTGAAGACGACCGCGCCCCTCGCTGCGCCCGGGGACGCCGAGATGCCACGCGCCAGCACGGCGTAGTCGACGGCGGGGTCAAATGTCGGGTGCAGCAGCGCGTCGAGCTGGTCGGCGTTGATCGTCTCGAGCGCCTGCTCGCGCGTCAGCAGGCCTCCCGCGACGGCGTCGACGGCGAAGCGCACGGCCGCCTGCGCAGGCCGTTTGGCGTTGCGCGTCTGGAGCAGGTAAAGGCGACCCTGCTCGATCGTGAACTCGACGTCCTGCATGTCGCGGTAGTGGCGCTCGAGCGTGCTCAGCACGTCGAGCAGCTCGGCGTGCGAATCGGGCATCAGCGTCGCCAGCTCGGAGATGTCGCGCGTGTTGCGCACTCCGGAGACGACGTCCTCCCCCTGCGCGTTGACGAGGAAGTCGCCCGACGGTTCGGGCGCGCCGGTCAGCTCATCGCGCGAGAAGACGACGCCCGATCCCGACGTCTCCCCCATGTTGCCGAAGACCATCTGCTGGACGTTGACGGCGGTGCCCCACTCGTCCGGGATGCCGTTCATGCGCCGGTAGGAGACCGCGCGCTCCCCCTGCCAGGAGTCGAAGACGGCACGCACCGCCTGGCGCAGCTGCTCGGCCGGGTCCTGCGGGAAGGGCTCGCGCGTGTAACGCTCGAACAGGGCCCTGAAGCGCTCGGTCAGCTCGCGCATGGCGTCGGCATCGAGATCGGTGTCGAGCGTCGCGTCGCGCTCTCGCTTGAGCTGCGCGATCTGCTCTTCGATCAGCTCGCCCGGCACCCCGTGTACGACGTTGGCGAACATCTGCACGAAGCGACGGTAGGAATCCCAGGCGAAGCGTTCGTTGTCACTGCGCCGTGCGAGCCCCTCGACGGTGTGATCGTTGAGCCCGAGGTTGAGGATCGTGTCGAGCATCCCGGGCATCGAGTCGCGCGCACCGGAGCGCACCGAGACGATCAGGGGGTCCTCGGCGTCCCCCAGCCGCTTTCCCGCCGTCTGCTCGAGACGGGCGAGCGCGGCGGCGATCTGCTCGTCGAGTCCGGCCGGCTCGACGCCACCCGCCTGCATGTATGCGACGCAGGCCTCGGTTGTGACCGTGAACCCCGCCGGAACACGTGCCGCTCCGAGAATGCGCGTCATCTCGGCGACGTTTGCGCCCTTGCCGCCCAGCAGGTCGCGCCGCTCGCGCGAACCCTCGGGAAAGTCGTAGACGTACTTGGTTTGAGCCGTTGTGGCGGTCTCGCTCACGCCCGGGCGATTGTATTGACCGTGCGCCCGGGCGATGCGGAGCGCAGCCGCAGCCCCGCGTGATGTTCGACCGTGTCCGAGATCGCGCGCTCGGCCTGGCGCAGCGCCTGCTCCGAGGCCTCCGGCGCCTGCGCGAGCGGACGGCCCAGCGCCTGGACCATGAACGAGTGGGCGTCCTCGCCGAGCGGGAACGCGGCGCCCTCGCAGGCTCCACAGACGACGCCTCCCGCGGCCCCCGAGAAGGCGCACAGGTTGTCGGCCTCGCCGCAACCGGCGCAGGTCGCCAGATGGGGACCGAACCCCGCGGCCACCAGCAGCTTGAGCCTGAACGCGAGCTGGTTCGAGTGGCCGGCGCCGAGCGGATCGGAGTCGAGCAGCTCGAGCTCGTGGGCGAGCAGATGAAAAACGGCGGGGTTGGCGTCGCCGGTCGCAAAGAGGCGTGCCACGGCGTCGCAGGCACGCCCGGCGGCATCGAGCGTCGCGCCATGCTCGCGCAGCCGCGCGTGAGGCGCGACGGTCTGGGCGGATGTCACCGTCAGCAGATCTCCGCGGCCTTCGTAGAGCACGAGACGCAGCGAGAAGAACGGCTCCAGCCGTCCACCGAAGCGGCTGCGAGCGCGACGCACGCCCTTGGCGATCGCCGCGAGGCGGCCGTAGTCGGGCGTGTAGAGATGGAGCACGCGGTCCGCCTCGCTGTAGCGAATGCTGCGCAGGACAATCGCGTCGGTCTTCAGCGATCCGGGCATCTCCGGCAGCGTGTCAGGACGCGCGGACGGGCCTCGCGGGCGACCGCCGTTTCGCGCGCCGCGGCCGCGGCCGTGGCTGGCAGCGCTCGCAGACATACGTGCCGCGGCCGGCGACGACCAGCTTGACGATCGGCGAGCCGCACTCGACGCAGGGCTCGCCGGCGCGCCGGTGCACGAGGAATTCGTTCTGAAAGGCGCCGCTTGCGCCCTCGGCGTCGCGGAAGTCGTCGATCGTCGCGCCCTTCGCCGCGATTCCGGCCTCGAGCGCCTCGACGACCGCATCGCGCAGCAGGGCGTATTGCGCCGGGCGCAGGCTCCCCGCGAGTCGTCGTGGATGGATGCGGGCGCGAAACAGCGCCTCGTCGGCGTAGATGTTGCCGACGCCGGCTATCCGGCGCTGGTTGAGCAGGAACGCCTTCACCGGGGCGCGCGAGCCGCCTGCGAGCGCGCGCAGCCGCTCGCTGGTGAACCCGGGCTGCAACGGCTCGATCCCCAGCCGGACCTCGAGGAACGCCTCGAGCGCAGCGTCGCCGATCACGAGCTGGCCGGTCCCGAAACGGCGCGGGTCGGCGAACACGAGCGCATGGCCGTCATCCAGGAGGATGCGCACGCGGGCGTAGGCGGCAACTCCGCCGGGCGGGTCGTACAGCAGCGTCCCGGTCATCCGCAGATGCATCAGCAGGAAGACGTCGCCTGCGAATGCCCAGATCAGGTACTTGCCGCGGCGCTCGAGCCGCTCGATGCGCCTGCCCACCACGGCATCCGCGACCTCTTCCGGCGCCAGCGGCTCGCACCAGCGTGGGTCGAGGATCTCCAGCGCAGCGAGTCGGCGTCCCACCACGCGGGGCGCGACCTGGCCGCGGATCGTCTCGACCTCCGGCAGCTCGGGCAACTCAGCCGAACGGATCGTGTATGCGGACGCCGGCGATCGTGGTCCCGTCGGCGAGATCCTCCGTCAGCAGGGACTGGCAGCCGGCGGTGGCTGCTGCCCGGACGATCAACGCATCCCAGTACGAGATCGGCTGTTCGACCGCGAGAGCGGCGGCTTCGAGTACGAGCCGCCGGTCGAGCGCGATTGTGGCCAGCGGCGCGAGGCGCGCGATCTCCACGAGCGCCTGCTCGGCCGTGAGCGGGCTGCGGAGCTTGCGCGTCACCGTGACGTAGAACTCGCCGAGCACCTGGGCGCTCGTAACGAGCGCTCCCGGCTGGTGGCTGGACAGCAGCTCGATCGCCGCGGCCCGCTTGGCGGGCTCATCGTTGTCGAACGCGTAGACAAAGACGTTGGTGTCGACGAACGCCCTGCCGTCAGCCACGATGACGCGAGCGATCGTCGTAGAGGTCAGCGCGCGTCCACGTCCGCCCTTCGGGACCGCTGCCAGCGGCGGAGGCGTGCGCAGACGCCAAGAAGTCGCGCAGCCCACGCGCGCTATCGCTGTCGCCTGCAAAGCCCTCGAGGTACTCACGGATCAGCGCGTTGACCGAGGTGCCCTGCTCGAGCGCGCGCAGCCTCGCGCGCCGAAGGACATCGGCGTTGATCGTCAGGGTCACGTTTGCCACAGGGCCAGTGTAGCACAGGTTCCGTGCTACACGACTTAGTGCCGCCGTGGCTTGAACAGGCGCAGTGAGCGCAGCAGGGGGACGAAGACTCCCCGCTCGAGCGTCGCGAACTGGCTAGGCTCGGCGTAGGCGTCGATCACGATCTCGGCGCGCCGCTCGAAAAGGTGCAGCGAATGGAAGCGGCGATCGCGGCCGTCCGGTCGCTCGGTCCCGCGCAGCTCGATCCCGGGAGCGCGCTGTACCGTCACGAGGTGCGGCGGCCCGTCCAGGCGCAGCTTCGGGTCGCGAACGCGTGCAGCCGCGGCGAGCGCGGTGGCCGCCTGCCGCAGCGCCGCACGACCGTGGGGCAACGGCTCGACACGCGGATAGCGCCAGATCGCGAGGTTGGCGCGTCCTGACATCAACGTCATGACAAGCGGCGGCGAACCACCGGTGAGACGCCAGTTCGTGGGCGCGAGGAAGCTCAGCCCAGCCGTCCTGTAGACGACCCGGCGCCCGAGCGTCGGCCTGGTGATCGCGGCCGGGTCGACAGGACGCGTACGTGTGCTCCCGCAGGCGCCCAGTGAAAGCGCGCAGCAACAGCACAGCAACGCTTGCGGGCGGCAGCGCACGCGGCGATTCTGTCAGTAGATTCGTGTCGCCATGACCTCCGCAGCCATCGTCCGGCCCGCGAGCATCGCTGATTCGTTTGCCTGCTTCGGACTGTTCCGGCGCTCGTTGTGGGATCTGATGCGCCGGATCGGCTACCTGCCCATCGACCAGCCAGACCCCGACGTCGACGTCCAATGGCCGGCTTACGATCGTCTCTTCGCCCACCTCGGCGCCACCTGCGCACAATGGTGGATCGCCGAAGACCCGCAAGGTCGGCCCGTGGGCTATGCCCGCTCGACCGAGCGAGACGGGTTGGCGGAGTTGACTGAGCTCTTCGTCGCACCCGATACACGAGTGGCGGGTGTGGGTCGGGCGCTGCTCGAGCGGGCCTTCGCTCCCGGGCTGGGGACGCACCGCTCGATCATCGCGACGGTTGATGCCGCCGCCGTGGCCCTATACCTACGCTTCGGTGTCGCCCATCAGACGACGGGGGTGGGCGTTACCGGCGGCCCACGACCGATCGCGCCGCCCGCGGGCTACGAGACCGCGCCCGCCACGGTCGACGAAGTGCTCGAGATAGAGAACGTCGTGCTCAGTCACGCGCGGCGGCAAGAAGCCGAGTTCATGCTGGCGGACCGGCCGGCTGTCGTCTTGCGGCGCAGCGGGCGGCCGGTCGCGTATGCGTTCCTGCCGAACGCCGACGGACATGCTGGGCCGGTCGCGGCCCGCGACCCCGCGGACATGCCGGCCGCACTCGCCACTCTCGAGCGCGCCGCGCACGAAGGCGAGCTCCAACGGCTCGACCTCACGGTCCCCCTTGGCGCCCACACCGCCGTGGAGTGGCTCCTCGGTGAGCGGGGATTCCGGATCGACCCCTTCTACTGCCTATTCCTTGCGAACGGGCCGTGGGCGCAGCTCGACCGCTACCTCCCGTTCAACCCCTGCCTGATCCTCTAGACCTCCGCGGCCTCGAGCGCTTCGGGCTCCTCGTAGTACATCCTCATCCGTACGATCTTGCCGTTGCGCAGCGTCATCAGCTGGAAGATCTGCTGGTTGACCCGGACGCCGCTGGTCTTGCCGCGTCCCTGGTGCCGCGTTCTGGCCAGGACCTGGTCACCGAAGTCGATCAGCTCCTCCACCTCGACGTGGTAGTCGTCCCACGGGCCGAGCCAGCTCGCAAACGCCTGGTTGACCCCGTCGTGCCCGTGGTAGGTGCCCCCGCCGGGCTCGTCCGCTGGCTGTGACCACTCGATCTCGGGATCGAGGCAGGAGAGACTCGTTTCGAAGTCGCCCCGCGCGAACGCGTCATACATACGCCTGACTATCTCCACGTGCTGCTCAGAAATACGCGCTCACCCGGCACCCAATGTCGCGCATTTGATGCCCTGTGAGCCGAGCACCGGCCTTGTCAGTCAGGGCCCTCATCACCGGATGCGCGGAGCGGCGCTCCATCGAGAATCGCGCGTGGGTGCGCGTCGTAGTAGACGTCGCGCAGGCGCTGGGCAGAGAGGTGCGTATAGACCTGGGTCGTGGCGATGTCAGCGTGGCCGAGCATCTCCTGGAGCGCGCGCAGGTCGCAGCCGCCGGCGAGCAGATGGGTGGCAAACGTGTGGCGCAGAGTGTGGGGGCTCATGCGATCCGAGAGTCCCGCGCTGCGGGCGTGACGCTGGACGATCTTGTAGAGCCCCTGGCGACTGAGGCTGCCCCCGCGACGGTTTACGAACAGGTGCGCCTCGTGGCGATTGCCGACGAGCCCCGGACGCCCGTGCGCGAGATAGATCCGCAGCGCGCGCACGGCGCTGCGCCCGATCGGAACGAGGCGCTCCTTGGCGCCCTTGCCGCGCGCGCGCAGCACCGCCGCGGACTCGTGCTCGATGTCGACGTCGGAGACCTCGAGTCCGGTCGCCTCGGAGGCGCGCAAGCCGCATGCGTACATCAGCTCGAGCAGCGCGCGGTCGCGCAGCGCCGCGGGTGAGTCGCCGGTCGGCTGGGCGAGCAGGCGATTGACGTCAGCGCGGCCGAGCACCTGCGGCAGGCGTTGTGACTTGCGCGGCGCCTTGAGCTGCGCCGTCGGATCGTCTTCGAGCACACCTTCGCGCCGCAGGTGACGGTAGAACGAGCGCAGGCAGGCTGTCTTGCGCTGGACGGTGGCGGGCGACACCGGCGGCCTGCCATCAGCGCCGGCGGCGAGCTCGGAGAGGAAGCGGGCGAGGTCGGAGTGCTGAGCCGCCAGGACGTCGACGCCGCTGCCCCGCAGGAATGCACCGAACTGCTGCAGGTCTGTGCTGTAGGCGTCGAGCGTATTGCGCGACAGCCCACGCTCGCATTCGAGGTACGCGAGAAAGTCGAGCACGAGCTCGGAGAACTGCGTCGGGGTAGCTGGCGCAACCGCCATCCCCTTCCTTTCGGGCCGTGCGGGACTGCTCCTCCGCGTGCAACCCGATAGTCAACTGCGGGCGGCCAGCCAGAGCAGGCCGATCAGCGACTTCGCGTCGCGGCATTCGTCGATCGCCGCGTTCAGCTCGACAAGCGGCCACTTGACGATCTCGATCCGCTCGTCCTCAACGCTGTCAGCATCGGCGTCGCTGAGCTCGGTGGCGAGATACACGTGGACCTGCTCGTCGCTGAAACCCGGGCTCGCGTAATACGTCGTCAGGTGCTCCCAGCGCTGCGCAGCCTTGCCGATCTCCTCCGCCAGCTCGCGCTTGGCTGTCTCCAGCGGGTCCTCCCCAGGCTCATCGAGCTTGCCCGCCGGCAGCTCGAGCAGGTCGGGCACGCCAACCGCTTCGCGCGGCTGGCGCACCAGCCAGAGGTCTTCGCCGTCGTGGGCGACGATCGCGACCGCCCCGGGGTGAGCCACGACCTCGCGCATCACCACTTCTGAATCCTCGTGGCGGAAGCGCTCGACGCGGACGCTGCCGATCTGTCCCTGCCAGACGGTCTCGGAATCGACCTTGTCGAAGCGCGAGCTCATCGAGGGGGGCCCGCTCCATCGATCTGGTCAGCGAGCACGCTGCCCCCGGCCAGCGCCGCCGCGAAGAACAGCGGATCCTCGGCCAAGCCGCGTCCCATCGTCGTCGCGGGAAGGCCGCTGGCGCAATAGCCCTCGAGGTCGGCCGTACCCACGACCGCCTCGTGACCGAGCTCCGCGATCTGGGCGATCGACTCGCCCGCCGGCAGCGCGACGATAGCGCTGCCGAGCAGCAACCCGAGGACGACCTCCGTGTGGTGGGACAGCCCGCGATGGCGGGGCCGTGTGTCGGCGCTCGACATGCGCGCGACGAGGACCACACGGCCTCGCAGCGCCAGTGCCGCGTGGGCCGAGTCCATCGCCGCGAGTCCGCCATGGCCGAGCGCCGAGCCCGAGCCGATGATGCCGGGCCCGGGAGCACAGATCGCGGCATCCCAACCGAGCTCGCCGCGCCCGTGCACCAGCGCGCCGGCGACGGTCATCGCCTCTGCCTCGCCGCCGTAGGTCGGGCCTGCGGTTAGATGCCCGGCTAGCAGCCCACGACGGCGCAACTCGCGCACTGTCTTCGATAGCGCCCCGGGCAGTGCGCCGCCCGCTGTCTGGATGTAGCCGATGCGCGCCCGCGGCGGCCCCTGAGCGGCAGCCCATGCGACCGGCGCCAGTTGCCCGTGCAGCCCGCAGACGGCGACCGGACTCCCGTCGAGGCCGACGGCGCGGTCGTCCTCGACGGGTACGACCGCATGCTGCAGGCTCGTGTAGTTGAGCTTCATCACGTGGGCGCCCGGCAGCCCTTCGCCGGCGAGGCCGCGGGTCAGGTTGCAGTGAACGATGTCCGACCCTCCCGAGCCCAGGCCGAGGTCGCGCGCCTCGACGTTCACCACCACCTCGTCACCGACTTGGCTCGCCCCGTGCAGGGCAACCTCTGAAAGCGCCGGCCGCCGTTCGCCCCCCAGCTCGACTTCCAGCTGCTGCATCGGCTCGTCCCCGGCGTCGGCTGCCACCACGACGCCCCGCCGCAGCTTCAGCACGCGGCGGTGGCCGCGAGCAGCGCCAGCGCGACGTCGAGCATACCCTCGAGCGCCGCGACGCTCACGCGCTCGGTCGGCTCGTGATTGCGCTCCGTGCCGTTGGCCAGGTTGACGCAGCGCAAGCCGGCGGCCTCGAACGCGTTGGCGTCGGAGCCGCCGCCCGTGACGATCGTGCGCGGTTCGTAGCCGCACGCTTTCAGTGCCGCCTCGGCGACCACGACCGGCGTCGCCGACGGTGGAGTGCGGTAGCCGCGGAAGAGCTGCTCGACGGTCACGTCGACGTCGCATTCCTCCGAGTTCGCTCCGTCCTGGGCGTGATCGACCATCTCCGCGATCGTGCGCTCGGCGGTGGCGGGATCGAGCGAACGCGCCTCTGCCTCGATCGTGCAGCGATCGGGCACCACGTTGGTGGACGCCGAGCCGCCTTCGATGCGGCCGATGTTGGCGGTCGTTTGCGGATCGACGCGGCCCAGGGACATCGCGGCGATCGCCCGCGCGGCTGCGGCGATCGCGCTGCGGCCATCTTCGGGGCGGATACCGGCATGGGCCGCGGCGCCGCGAAAGTCGGCCACCAATCGGTAGTACGTCGGCGACGCGACCACTATCTCGCCGATCGGCGAAGCGTGGTCGAAGACGTAGCCGAACTCCGCCTCGAGCTTGCCGACATCGAACGCCTTCGCGCCGACCAGCGCGTTCTCCTCGGACACCGTGAACAGCAGCTCCAGCCCGACGGGCGGTGGCCCAGCGCGCACGACCCTGCGGGCGAGCTCTAGCAGCAGCGCCACCGCCGCCTTGTTGTCGGCGCCGAGAATTCCCGCATTGGCGTTCTCCCAGCCACCGTCCACCACAACGGGCTCGATCGGCGCGGCCGGGATCACCGTGTCGAGGTGGGCGCACAGCAGCAGCGTTCTTGAAGGCTCGGCGCTCGCGCTGGGAATGCGAACCAGCAGGTTGCCGCACCCGGCGCCCGCGTCCGCCGCGTCGTCCTCGAACACTTCGAGCCCCAATTCGCGCAGCTCTGCGCTCACACGCTCGGCGCAGGCGCGTTCCGCCCCGAACGGGCTCTCGATCCGGCACAGCTCGGCAAAGGTATCGGCGAGCCGGGAGCGCTCTCCCCCGGTCGCAGGAGCGCTCACGCCGTCGCGCTGCAAATCGGTCACCGCGACCGGACGGGCAGCGGGGGGCACCTAGTGGGTCGTCCCGTGGCCCACTAGCGCGCGCTGCGCTGAGCCGTCTCGTCTCGCAGCGCGCGCGCTCGCGCGGCAGCGACAAACTCGCGGAACAGCGGGGCGGGGCGCTCGGGCCGGGACTTGAATTCGGGGTGGAACTGCGACGCGACGTAGAACGGGTGATCTGACAATTCGATCGCTTCCACGAGGCGCTCGTCGGGTGAGGTGCCCGAGACCACGAGTCCAGCGGCCTCCACTCGCTTTCGCAGCAGGTTGTTGACCTCGTAGCGGTGGCGGTGGCGCTCGTAGATCACCGCTTCGCCGTAGATCTCGCGCGCCCGGGTGCCGGCGTGCAGCTTCACGGGGTCGGCACCGAGGCGCATCGTGCCGCCCATGTCGGCCACCTCCTTCTGCTCGGGCAGCAGATCGATGATCGGGTGTGGCGTCTCGGGGTCGAACTCGGTCGAGTTCGCGCCGTCCATACCGGCGACGTGGCGCGCGAACTCGCAGACGGCGATCTGCATCCCGAGACAGATACCGAGGTAAGGAATCGAAGCCTCCCGTGCCAATCGTGCCGCCAGGATCATGCCCTCGACGCCGCGGCCACCGAAGCCGCCCGGGACGAGCACGCCGTCAGCGCGCTCGAGCGTCGCCCGGCCCTCGCCCGTCTCGATCGTCTCCGAGTCCACCCAATCGACCTCGATCTTGCAGCCGTGCTCGAAGCCCGCGTGACGCAGCGCCTCGACCACGGAGAGGTACGCGTCCTCGAGTCGAATGTACTTGCCCACGAGCGCAATCCGAACGTGGTCGTCGGCCTCATCGGAGCGCCGAGTCATCTCGCTCCAAGAGTGCAACTCCGGTGGCGGGGCGTCGACGCCGAAGTGGTCGAGCAGGAACGTGTCCACTCCCTCCTCGTGGAACACCAGCGGCACCTTGTAGATGTTGTCGACGTCGCGCGCAGAGACGATCGCCTCTTCTGGGAGCGAGGCGAACAGTGCGATCTTGCGCCGGATCTCGGTTCCGAGCGCCGACTCCGAGCGACAGACGACCATGTCGGGCGCGATGCCGATCCGGCGCAGCTCGTTCACCGAATGCTGCGTCGGCTTGGTCTTCAGTTCACCGGCGTGCCCGATGTAGGGAACGAGCGTGAGATGCAGGAACATGCAGCGGCGCCGTCCGACGTCGACAGGGAATTGGCGGATCGCCTCGAGGAACGGCAGCGATTCGATGTCGCCGACGGTGCCGCCGATCTCGATGATCACGAAATCGACGTCGGACGCGTCGGCCACCAAACGGATGCGCTGCTTGATCTCGTCGGTGATGTGCGG
>DASZZG010000153.1:0-6737 GCA_035543355.1 Solirubrobacteraceae bacterium
ACGAGCACGTTGAGCAGCCGGTCGATGCCGTTGCCGAGCAGCGAGCGCAGCTGGTTGCCGACGAGGCGCCCGACGGTGTCGGCGCCGGCGCTGTCCACCGGCGCGCCGTTGTCGTAAAGCCCGGCCATGCCGGCATCGCTGAAGGTCGCGCCGAACGCCTGGATCGCCGGCGGCAGGCCGACGTTCTCGAGTCCGCCGATGCCAGGGAAGTCGCAACGCGCGCTCGAGCCCGAGCCCTTGCTCGACCCGGTGTAGAACGGGAACTCGCCAGTCACGAAGTCGAAGTGATGGTCGGTGAAGCCGCGTCCGACCCAGTCGTTCGGGTTGGGCAGAGAGGAGTTCAGCCATAGCCTTGGGTTCTCCACGCAACCGCCCGCCAGCACGACGACCTTCGCCGTCTCCGAGTGCGTCTGGCCGCTCGCGTTGTCGCGCCAGGTGACGCCGGCGGCAGTGTCGCCGCCGCCGCTCGTGTCGATGCGCGTCACGTACGCGTCGGCGATCAGCGTCACCGCCTTGCCGCCGCGCTGCCAGGCGTCGGCGGTCAGCGCCATCGGCACGTAGGAGTTGTCCGTCGAGCGCTTTGCGGCGAGGTTGCGCGGCGCGCCGCGCGGCTCGTAGCAGCCCTGAAAGCAGAAGCCGCAGAACGTGCAGCCCTGCGCCTGGGGGAAGGTGAGCCTGGCGGGGTCGTCGGTCAACCCGGCGGTCCCGCTCGGCTGGAGGATCGCGTTCTCCTGCGGTCGGTAGGACGCCTGGGTCGTGTCCTTCGTCGTCTGCACAGGCAGGCCGAGCCGCCCCGCACCTGTGAGGAAGGTCTCCTCCTTGGTTCCCATCGGCGCGGTCTGCACGGGCAGCGTCGCCTCCACCCACTCGTAGTAGGGGACGAGGTCGCAGTAGCCGAAGGGGAACTGGTGCGCGCGGTCGTAGCTGTCGCGGTCGCGACCGCTGTAGTCGTTGAAGACGCCGGGGTACGCGCGGGGGGAGTTGCCGTAGTAGTGAAGCGTTGTCCCCCCCACGCCCGCGACCTGCCAGAGGAAGGAGTTCTGCGGTAGCTCGCGCAGCCAGGCGCCGCGCGAGCGGTCGCTCGAGCCGACGCGCAGGAAGCCCGTGACCGGGTTGTTGGCGTCGTTCTCGAGGTGCGACCATTCGCGCTCGGGATGCTGGTAGCGCGGACCGCCCTCGAGCAGCAGGACGTCGAGCCCGCGCGCGGCCAGCTCCTTGGCTGCGACGGGACCGCCGCCGCCGGCGCCCACGACGATCACGTCGCGCATCAGCGCTTCCTCCTGCGACGGTGCCGGCGCCTGTGACGGCGGCGGCGTGGCGTCTGACAGGCCCGCACGCGACGGCGGCGGCGCCGGTGACGCCTGCGGCGGCGAGCGAGTGACGCGGTGCGACGGCGCCGGTGCCTGCGCCGCCGTCGACGGCGGCGCTTCTTGCGCTTCGTCGGCGAGCAGCGGCCGCGGCCGCCGCCGGCGCCGCGCGATCCAGACGCGCTGTCGCAGACCACGGACCCCTTGTCGACGGCCTTGCGATCCTGGAAGTAGCCCTTCAGCTCGGCGTGGCCCTCGGCCGGGCCGCCGTAGGCCGAGAGCGCCCAGCTGACCGGCGTGCCGGTGAGCCGGCGCGCGGATGGGTCGTACATCCCGGCCTCCGAACAGACGAGGAACGACACGAAGCCGGGCAGGATGCCGCTGACGAACTGCAATGCGGGCAGGATCGCGCTCGCGGTCGCATCGGCCTCGAAGCGCTGGAAGACCTGGGCCTTCTCCCTGAAGGAGAGCCGCGCGAAGGGCGACAGGAACGAGCCACCCGCCGCAGCCGGGTTCACCTGCAAGGCGTACTGGTTGAGCACCGTCGCGACGCCGCCCGAGATCGGGAGGCTGGTGTTGACGGCACCGGCTGCCGAGACGGGCACGAACTCGTCGACGGACTGCAGGAACGGCGTGAGCGCGCCCGAGCCAACGCCGCCGGGACCGGGCGCGCTCTCCCCCTGCGCGATCGAGTAGTCGTCGTTGCCCGGCAGGATGAACGCGAGCACCGCGGCAAAGGTGTCGCGCGTGTAGTCGGTCTCGGCGGCCTGCGCCTCGGCGAGCCAGCCCTTCTCCATGAGAAACGCGGGCAGAGCGGCGGCGGCGGTGATGGCGCCCGCGCGCTGCATGAAGGCGCGTCGCGAGAATGGCTGCAACGCGGGACCCCCGCTGACCTCCAGCGGCCCCAAGATCCCAAACTTCAGCTCGGGGCTGTCCGCGCTGCCCATCGCGCCGGGCAGTCTACGCCCGCGCGGGCTCGATTGCACCGCTATGCAATCCGCGCGCTAGGTCCATGCAAGTACCCCCGCCTACGGTGGCGATCACCACCAAAGCCCAGAACCAACAGGGGAGGCACAGAAGATGACCAGAAGCAAGCTGATCTCTATCGCCACGGCCTGCACGGCGCTGCTCGTGCCGGCGGGCGCGGCGTACGCCGACAACGAGCCGGAGCGGTGGCCGTGTGGGGGGCCGCATGTCCAGATCACCCTAATCCCGAAGGTCCCGCCCGAGTCATAGACGCCCCCGGGGACGACGTGCTCCGACGACCCGAGCCCGTCCGCCGGGGATGGCGGCGCGGCGCCGCCCGTCACCCAGCCCCAGACCGCCCAGCAGCCATCCGCGGCACCGGCAGCGAAGCGGCGTCACAAGCGCCACCACGCGCTGGCCACCAAGCACCGCCGCAAGCACGCGCGCAGCGCGAGCTAGCGACGGAAGTCTTGGGCAGCGGGTTGTCGAGCGCCGGCGGCTCGGCGCGGGCGAGTGCCGATCGCGCCGAACCGCCGATGTGCGTGCTCCTCGAGGGCGGTTGTTCAGCTGACGACGGCCACCGTGCTGGCGCTGCCGACCAGCGTGGCGATGACCTTGCCCTGGGTTGCGGTCCACTGTGCCGTTCCACCGTTGGCGGTGCAAGTTAGGTTCACGCTCCCCGTCGCGGCGAACGTGTGAGTGACCTGCGTCGCCACCGTCGATCCCAGCAGCAGATTGTTCTGCAGCACCGCGTTGGATCCGTCGCTGTCTCCCTCCGCCGTGGCGAAGGCGACCGCGGTCGCCTTCAACGCGCTGACTGCCGTGGTGTGATCGAGCCGAACATCAACGCATCCCCGTTTGGCCTGGTGGCGGGCGCATACTGACATCCAAGCAGGGACGGGGTCAAGCCCGCTGCGTCGGCTGTCCAGCCGGCCGACGATCGAAGGGCTTGACGTGATCCCGGCAACGACCGTGGTAAATGCCCAAGGCGCAGGCAGATCTCGATCGCTTGGAAAGCCACCTCGACAGGAACCACTGCCTCGTAGCCGCCATGTTGATCCTCGATGGCCCTACGCCGGGGTTCTTCGAAACGCACGCTGAGCAAATCCGCTGGCCGGCCGGGGTGGAATCACCCCACCCTGAGCACGCGACGTCGGCTCGGTTGCGGCTGGAGACCGCCTGAGGCCGCCGACAGGGCGTGCCGGACGATCGCGCGACGATCGCACGGCGGCGCGATCCACTCCAGAGGGATTTCGATGCCGGTTGGCCGACCGCGTCGGACGATCGGGCCCCTTGGGGTCTCGCTCCACGTGGTTGGCGATGGGGTAGGGTCGTGCGGTGGAGGGCAGAAGGTGAGCGACGTCAACCGCGCATTGATCGAGCGCCTCTATGGCGGCCCACGTTCGCCACCCCCGCATGCGCATGGCACACCTCGGCGCCGCGCATCGCCGCGCGCCGACAGCGCCGACCGCCAGGCACCCGTGCGCTACAGCTCATCGCCGCCGCCGCCGCGCCTGGTTGCGGTCGGCGCGCCCGCGCACGGGGTTGAGTACTTCGGCTCGGAGGACCAGCGGCCACCCGAGCTGAGCGATCGCGACGCCTCAGCGACCTGAGCGCAGCGGCTCTGCATCTGGAGAGGTCCCGCCGTTTCCGGGTGTTCGTGCACCAGGATGGCGTGCTCCTGTGCACGACCGTGAGGGCGTTCGCCGACCTGGGAATCCTCGAGCCGTCGCTGACGGCCGAGCGCAGCCTCGCCGAGCTGTATCCGGAGCTGATGCCGTCCGGGTTCGGCTACATGCGCGTTGGACTGCGCTGCCTGGCCAGCCAGGGGTGGATGGCGGACCTCCCGACGCTCGACCCTGAGACCACCGTCCTGCGCTGGACCGACTCCGGCCGCGACGCCGCCCCCTACCTGGACAACTACGCGGCGGCGGGCGAGTGCCTGGGGCGATTCTCCGGCAGCGCTGCCGACGCGTGGTCACAACCCTGGGACGCGCGCCAGCGCGAATCGTTCCTCGGCCTGCTCGAGCCCGCGTGCGACCGCTGGCGGATCGACGCCGAGCTGCCCTCCGAGACGCGCACGCTGATCACGACCCACCTCGACGCGGCGCTGGTGGTGCCGGCGATGCTGTGGCTGCGCAGCGCCGACCTGCTGGGCGACGACGGCCCCGAGCTCGGAGACGACGAGCTCGGCCGCGGCATCGGGCGCCTGCTGGCGACACTCGGGTGGGTCGACGAGGCCAGCGACGTGTGGACCGCGAGCGGCCGGGAGGCCGCCGCCGTGGCCGTGCATTTTGGGATGGCCGCCTCCTACCTGCCGCTGCTCGCGCGCCTGCCCGACCTCTACCGCGGCACGCTGGTCGTGAAGCCCGAGCCGGGATCAGCCGAATGGCACGTGCATCGCGGGCTCAACGTCAGCGCGAGCGCCGCCGCCCACACGCGCTACTACGCGGACGCCGACCGCATCTTCGTCGAGCTCTTCGACCGCGAGCCCGTCGACGCCCAGCCTCGCTTCATCGCCGACATGGGCTGCGGCGACGGCAGCTGGCTGGTGCGCCTCCACCGGCTGATCGCGGAGCGGACGCTTCGGGGCCGCACAGCCGACAGCGCTCCGCTCTTGATGGTCGGCCTGGATTGCAACGCGGCGGCACTCGAACGCGCCCGGGGAGTCCTCGATGCGGCCGGCGTGCCGGCGCTGCTGGCGCTCGGCGACGTCAGCGATCCCGATCAGGTGGCCCGGACCCTCGCCGAGCACGGCCTGACGATGAGCGACGGACTACACATCCGCGCGTTCACCGACCACGACCGCGACTACGCGGGCGGGGACGAGTCGATCGCAGTCCGCGGCTGGTCGAGCGCAGCGTACGTCGACGACCTTGGCAAGCCGCTAGACGCCGCGACCGTCGAGCGCGACCAGGTCGAGCACCTGCGCCGCTGGGCCCCGCACGTCAGCCGGCACGGGCTGGTGATGCTCGAGGCGCACTGCGTCGCGCCGGCGGTCGCCCGCAGGCACCTCGGCGCCACCCACAGCGTCGCCTTCGACGCCTACCACGGCTACTCCCACCAGTACCCGATCGAGCATTCCGCCTTCCTGCGCTGCTGCCGTACCGCGGGCCTGCAGCCGGCGAGCCACTGCGAGCGCCGCTACCCGGCGAGCAGGCCGTTCGTGGCCGTGAGCCTGAACCGCCTGCGGGTCGCGTCATCGCCGGCGGCGCTCCCTGCGGTAGATCCGGACGCCGTCCGCGAGGATACGTGGCAGCCGGACGGCGGCACCCAGCTCGAGGACGGCCGCGCGCTGCACGAATTGCTCTACGTCGACGGCGACCTGCGTCACCCGCGGCTGTGGTGCTCGGCCGCGACAGGGCAGGTCGTCGCCGGCGCGCTGGAGGCGGTGGAGGCGCGCCTCGCGGCGGCCCGCCGCGGCGACACGATCCGCGTGCTCGACTACGGCGCGGGGACCGGGCTCGCGGCGATCGAGCTCCTCAAGGCGTGGCACGAGCTCGGCATCGAGCGGCGGCTGGAGCGCGCGGGGGCGACGCTCGAGATGCACCTGGCGGACCTGCCGTCGAGCTGGTTCGCGCAGGGCTTCGAGCTGCTCCGCCACTGCTCGTGGACGCGCTTTCACTCCCTGCGCACGCCTGGGGGCGGTTTTCGCGCACTGTCGGAGGTCACCGCCGGCCGCCGGATGGACGCCGTGATGGCCAACATGGTCTTCCACCTGATACCGCCCCGCGCCCTGCAGCGCGTGGCGGCGGAGCTCGCCGGTGTCACGGCGCCCGGCGGACGGCTCCTGTGGAGCTCGCCCGACCTCGGCCCGGCGGGAGAATATGCGGTGCTCTTCCACGACCCCAACCGTGCCCTGCGCGGACGCTGGCTCGAGCTGCTCGATGGCGCGTCGGCATCCGCCGCACGAGTGCGGGAGGCGGTCCGCGAGGTGCGCGCGACACTGGACGCACGAGGCATGAGCGAGGCTCAGGCGCGCGCCGACCGGCGTGTGTTCCCGCAGGCGAACGCCGCCGCAGACGTGGCCGCCGCCCTCGCCAACCACTTCACCGGCGGGGCGCAGCTAGAGCGCCAGACCTACGAGATCCTTCCGCACGACCTGCTCGACACGATGCTGGTCCCGTCCAACCAAGGCGAGTATCTGCCGGAGATCAGCGACCGCGCCCTGCGCGAGGACGTCATCCGCGAGCTGATGCTCGGGGAGGTGGTTCCGGCGATGCGGGAGGGCCCCGCCTGCACCGCCGTCGGCCTGAACGTGCAGTGGACGCTCGGCGCCGCGACCAAGTCGAGTCGTTGACGCTGACGTTCGTCTGCTGACATAAGCGCCCGCGATAGGAGTAGACTCGAACGCGAGCTGGCCCTGCGGCCAGGATTCTCAGCCCTAGCCCAGATGCCACCGACGGCGCTACCTGCGCCACGAGGCGGGAGGCGGGGGCGACTGGTTTTGACTGCGGGGCCGGT
>DASZZG010000154.1:0-9800 GCA_035543355.1 Solirubrobacteraceae bacterium
ACGGTCTTCGGTGCGGTCACGGTGGCCTACAACCTGTCCGGCGTGCCCAAGGGCCTGAAGCTCGACGGAGCGACGGTTGCGAACATGTTCCTCGGCACGGTCAAGAAGTGGAACGACCCCGCGATCGCCAAGCTCAATCCGAGCGCCAAGCTCCCGAGCACGTCGATCACGATCGTCCACCGCTCGGATGAGTCGGGCACGACGAAGCTCTTCACGAGCTTCCTCCAGGACTACAGCCCGAAATGGATGTCACAGGTGGGCTCGGACAAGTCCGTCAAGTGGCCGACGGGCACTGGCGCCAAGGGCAACGACGGCGTCGCCGCTGCGATCAAGCAGACCCAAGGGGCGCTTGGCTACGTCGAAGAGGCGTACGCGCTGCAGAACAACTTCACGACTGCGGCCGTGAAGAACAAGGCGGGCAACTTCGTTGCGCCCTCGCTCGCCTCGACAACCGCGGCGGGCGCCGGCCTGAAGGTCCCGGCGGATCTGCGCTTCTCAGCGATCAACGCTCCGGGTCCGCAGGCCTATCCGATCGCCACGGCAACCTTCCTGCTGGTGTACAAGGACATGTGCAAGGCGGGGATCGCGCAGGATCGCGCCAACCACGTCGCCGCATGGCTCAACTACGCGCTGGGAGCTGGGCAGCAGGTTGCGCCGAAGCTGCAGTACGCGGGACTGCCTGCGGCGATCCTGCAACAGGCCAAGGCCAAGGTGGCAGCCCTGCAGTGCAACGGCAGTCCGTTGAAGGGCTGATCGAACACTGATGGAAGCAGGGACGCTACGTCCGGGGGGCGGCCGCTTGCGGTTGCAGCGGTCGCCCTTCGCGCGCCTGCCCGATCGGGTCCTGCGCTGGAGTCTCACGTGCCTCGCGGCAGCGATCCTGGCGCTGATCGCTTTCTTCTTCATCCGCCTCTACATCGAGGCCCAGCCGGCCTTCTCGCGCTTCGGCGTCTTCGGCTTTACGTTCACCAACAATTGGGACGTCGCCGGAGCGCACTTCGGCGCCCTGCCACTGCTCGTCGGAACGCTGATCACGGCGGCGACCGCGCTGATAATCGGCGTGCCGATCGCGATCGCCGCGGCGCTGTACATCACAGAGCTGTGCCCGGCGCGCCTGAAGACCCCGCTGACGATGATGGTCGAGCTGCTCGCGGCCGTGCCGTCGGTGGTCTACGGCCTGTGGGGGGTCTTCGTCCTGATCCCCAAGCTGCGGCCGCTCGAGCACTGGTTCGCCCAGACGTTCTCGTTCATCCCGTTCGTCGGCGGCGACGTTCCGGGTCCCAACTACTTCATCGCGGGACTGATCCTGGCGATCATGATCGTCCCGATCGTCTCGGCGATCTCGCGCGAGGTCATGGCCACGGTGCCGATCGACCACAAGGAGGCGGCGCTCGCGTTGGGCGCGACGCGCTGGGAGATGATCCGGACCGCGGTGCTGCCCTATTCGCGCGCCGGGATCTCGGGAGCGGCCATGCTGGGCCTTGGACGTGCGCTCGGCGAGACGATCGCGGTCACGCTCGTGATCGGCAACGCGCCCGTCATCGGCAAGACGATCTTCGCGCAGGGCTACACGCTCGCGGCCGTGATCGCCAACGAGTTCGGCGAGGCCGCCTCCGACAAGCTGCACCGCGCCGCGCTGATCGCCGCCGGCCTCGTGCTGTTCGTGTTGACGTTGATCGTCAACGCGCTCGCCCGCCGCTATGTGGTCCGCGCAGAAAGGGCGGGCCGGCGAATCGTCCCGCAGGGAATGGCCGGTTGACCTCGCTGTCGCCGATCTCGAATCGCAGGCGCCGCACCAACCGCCTGGCGAAGGCGCTGCTGGCCGGCGGAACGGCGCTCGCGCTCGTCCCGCTGGCGGCGATCGTCTACTACCTCGTGTCGAAGGGCGTCGGGGCGTTGAGCCTGCACTTCTTCACGTCCGACCCCTCGGGCCGCTTCTTCGGCGATGCGGGAGGTGTGCGCTCCGCGATCCTCGGCACGATCGAAATCGTCGGGCTGGCGACAGCGATCGCGGTGCCCTTTGGAATCGGCGTCGCGCTGTATCTCGTCGAGTACGGCAAACAGCGCCGCTTCGCCAACGCGGTCCGCTACTTCATCGACGTGATGACGGGCGTGCCGTCGATCGTCTTCGGGCTGTTCATCTACATCGTCCTGATCCTGACCGGGGAATTCGGTGGCTTTGCCGGCTGGAAGGGATCGGCCGCCCTTGCGCTGCTGATGATGCCGATCGTCACGCGCTCCGCCGAGGTCGTGCTCAACCTGGTGCCGGCGGGATTGCGCGAGGCGGCGCTTGCGCTGGGCGCGCCACGCTGGCGCGTGATCGCCCGCATCGTCCTGCCAACCGCGCTGCCCGGTCTCGTCACCGGGTCGCTACTGGCGATCGCACGTGGAGCGGGCGAGACGACGCCGCTGCTGTTCACGGCGACGATCGTCAAGGCGACGACGTTCGACCTCTCGAGTCAGATGAACTCGCTGCCCGCCCAGATCTTTGACGACGTGCGCAAGGCGCAGAACAAGCTCGTCGATCGCGCCTGGGGCGCCGCGCTCACGCTGGTTGTGATGATCCTCCTGCTGACCCTGCTGGCCCGCATGATCTCGCGAAGGAGTCGCCTGGCATGATTGACCCCGCTCCGCCAGCCCCCGCCAAGTCCTCGATGCCCACGCCCCGACCCAGCCTCCCGCAGACCAGGAACGCGGAGGCGGCTTCGGGCTCGCCCAGGGTCGCTTCTGCCGCGGGACACACGGTCAGCCTGCGCGGACTCGATGCTTTCTACAGCGACCACCACGTGGTCCGTGGCGTGACGCTCGATTTCGTCGCCAACGAGGTCACGGCGATCATCGGCCCGTCCGGTTGCGGCAAGACCACGATGGTGCGCTGCATCAATCGCATGCACGAAGAGGTCCCCGGCGCCCGCGCCGAGGGCGAGGTGCAGCTCGACGAGCTCGACATCTACGGCGCGGATGTCGATGTGGTGGCCGTCCGCCGAGCGATCGGGATGGTTTTTCAAAAGCCCAACCCGTTCCCGACGATGTCGATCTCGGGCAACGTCGCAGCCGGGCTGCGGCTGTCGGGGACACGCGGGATCGATCTCGAGCAGCGCGTCGAGCAGGCGCTGCGCGCGGCCGGCCTCTGGGACGAGGTCTCAGACCGCCTCGACGAACCTGGGGCAGGGCTGTCGGGTGGCCAGCAGCAGCGGCTGTGCATTGCGCGCACGATCGCGGTCGAGCCGGAGGTCATCTTGATGGACGAGCCCTGCTCCGCGCTCGACCCGATCGCGACGCTGCGAATCGAAGAGCTGATCGACGAGCTCAAGCGGCGCTACACGATCGTGATCGTGACGCACAACATGCAGCAGGCCGCCCGCGTCGCCGACAGCACGGCCTTCATGCTCAACGGCGAGCTGATCGAGCACGCCCCGACCCAGAAGATCTTCACGACGCCGAGCGACCCCCGCACCGAGCAGTACGTAACGGGAAAGTTCGGCTAGCGCCGCGATGGCTGGACCGACGCGGCATCACTTCACCGAAGCGCTCGCGCAACTCGAGCAGCGCGCGCTCGGCGGGCTGGACCTGGTGTGCGACTCGCTGACGCGCACGCTCGAGGCGCTCGAGCATCAGGACGTCGAGCTTGCCGGACTCGTGATCGTCGACGACGACCGCCTCGACGGACGCTACCTGGAGGTTCATCAGGGGATCCTCTCGCTGCTGGCGACGCAGGCGCCGGTGGCGACCGACCTGCGGACGGTTGCCGCACTACTGCATGTGATCAAGCACGTCGAGCGCATGGGCGACCAGTGCGTCAACATCGCCAAGCTGATCCCGCTGTCCGGCCACGAGCCACCGGTCAGCGCGGAGATCCTCACGGTGATCGAACGAATGGGTGCGCTCGCGCGCTCCCAGGTGATCCAGTCCAAGCGGGCGTTCGAGTCGCGTGACGTCGCGCTGGCCGAGGACCTCGTGCGCCAGGACGAGGAGATCAACCGGCTGAATCGAGAATGCTTCCGGCTCGCGCTCGACATCGGCGACGACATCGACAAACGCGAGTGGGCGATGCACATGATCCTCGTCGCGCGCGCGCTGGAGCGGATCGGCGACAACGCGGTCGACGTCGGCGAACAGGTCGCGTTCGTCGTCACCGGTCTGTTTCGGGAGTTCTCAGACGCCTCGCACGTCCCGCCGGGCTGAGTTCGCCAGCGCTAGCACGACGCCCCCAGCCGTCGTCGTTTGTCGCAAATAGCTTGTTTAAGATCTGTTACCGAAGCTCGCGGGACTGGTGACAAAACGCCGTCTCGGTCTACAGTGGGCCCCATGGGCGACGCCCGTCCCCAGATGAACGACGCGGTCACAGCCGAGCGCTGTGCGGAGGCATCGCGCTCAGTGAACGTGCGCCTCGGCGTGATCGACTGCGACTCGGGCTTCCTCCAGGTGCTGGGCAAGCGGCTCGAGCGCCCCGGCTGGCACCACCGCGTGCTCGCCAGCGCGATCCCGCTCGAGGACCTCGTGGCGATGCGGCTGAACGCGATAGTGATCGACCCGACGGTGCTCGGACTTCAGAGCTGGGAGTACCTCGAGCGTGTCTGCTCGATGCTCCCGGGCCTGGGCGTGATCGTCTGCACGGGGCCGTCATCCGTCGGCCAGCGCGTGCGCGGCCTGCGACTTGGCCTCGACGACTGGCTCACCAAGCCGTGCCACCCCGAGGAGCTGATCGCCCGGGTCGAGTCGGTCGTCCGGCGACGGCGCCGCGCCGAGGCGCGCTCGGACGAGCCACCGGTGGTCAGCGGCGAGCTCGAGATCCGCCCCGACCAGTTCCAGGCGTTCGTGGCCGGACACTCCGTCGAGCTGACACGCCGCGAGTACGAGCTGCTCGTCGGGCTCGCCGACGGCGAGGGACAGGTGCTCGAACGCAGCGACATCTACCAGCGGGTATGGGGCTACGCGATGGTCCATGGCGACCGCTCGGTCGACGTCTTCGTGCGCAAGCTGCGACACAAGCTGGCTCAGGTATCGCCCGAGTGGCAATACATCCACACGCACTTTGGGGTCGGCTACCGGTTCGCGGCCGAACGGGCCGGCTCGGACGCGGAATCTCCGGTCCCGTCCGCGGATCCCGAGCTGACCGAGTCGGCGCAGGAGCCGGTGACGGTCTAGCGCCGGTCAGCTCCCGTCAGCGCGCCTTCGAGCGCAGCGACAGGACGAGCACGACGAGCACGAGCAGCGCCAGCACCACGCCTCCGCCGTCACGCCACCAGTCATTTGAGCCGGCGAGCGCCCGCAGCCCCGCGGCAATCCCAAGCGCGCCGGCGACGCCGAGCGGCAGCGTCCAGGTCTCTCCCAACACCAGCTTGCGCAGCTCGCGCAGCGTATTCATGCCGTCCCCCCTTGCGCGGCCGCCGGCGTGGCTCGCCCGAGCGTGGCGACCAGCAGCCGCGACGCGAGCAGGAACACGCCCGCCAGCACCAGCAGCGCGGCATCGCCCAGCGGCCAGTGAATGCCCAGCCCCTCCCCGGCGAAGAAGCAGCCGAACGACGTCAGCACGAGCCCGACGATGTATTTTAGCTGCGTCTCCGGTATGCGCCGCGCCGGACGGTGCAGGACGAGCCCGAGCGCGACGGTCAAGGCGAGCGCGACCGAAGCGCCGATCAGCGCCGGCGTGAGCCCTCCGGGACGCGCGGCGAGCGCGGTCACGATCAGGATGATCTCGACTCCCTCGAGCGCAACTCCCTTGAAGGCGATCGTGCGCGCGGCCCAGTCGGTGCGATCGGCGGGGGGCGCCTCGAGCTCGCGCAGCGTCTCGCGCTCCTGCTCGAACTCGAGGTAGGAGTCCGAGCGCGCGCGCAGACCGGCGAGCCGCAGGATCGCCTTGCGCAGCCACTCGAGGCCGAACAGCAGCAGCGCGGTGCCCACGATCAACCGCAGCGGCTCGATCGCAACGCGCGAGATCAGCAATGGGCCCACTACAACTGCCAGCGCCGCGCAGAACACCACGGCCGCGAGCGCGCCCACCACGGCGTCGCGCGTGCGCCGTGTGAGCGCCACCGCGAGCACGATCGCGAGCGACTCGAACAACTCGAGAGCGACGGCAAGCGCAGCGCCCAGCACGGTGAGCACGTAGGCCACACCCCCAGCATGCCATGGCGGGTGGCGCCCGCCGGCGCGCGCCGCGGCGCTACTTCTGCGCCAGGACGATGATGCCCGCGACGATCGCGGCGCCGCAGACGCCCAGGCCCGCCAGCGCGAGCAGCCCGAATGCGAAGGCCCCGAGCGGCTGATTGGAACGCTGGTGCTCGAAGCATCGGCTCGCGCCGAGCACCGCCAGCGAGAAGACCAAGGTAACCCCCACCCCGGCGGCCGCCGCCGTCCACACGACTTTCAACAGCTGGCCCCAATCGACGACGGTGGCGCCGACGGCCGTCATCTCAGATGCGCGCCTGCGCAGCCGTCGCGGTCGTCTGGGCGCGCCGCGCGAACAGCAGGCCGACCAGCAACAGCGACAGCACCGAGATGACCACCGGACCCAGCGCACCCGAGCCGAAGATACGCGTGAAACCGTAGACAATGGCCCCGGTCGCGCCGGCCGCGGGCAGCGTCAGCAGCCAAGCGACCACGATGTTGCCCGCCACTCCCCAACGAACCGCCGACAGCCGCTTTGCCGCGCCCGCCCCCATCACGCCGCCCGAGATCACGTGCGTCGTCGAAAGTGGATAGCCGACGTGAGACGCCGCCAGGATGACGGCGGCGCCGGCGCCCTGAGCGCTGAACCCCTGGGCCGAGTCCATACGGATTATGCGGTTGCCCATCGTGTTGATGATTCGCCAACCGCCGCTGTACGTCCCCAGCGCGATCGCTGTCGCCGCCACAACCACCACCCATGTGGGGGTGTGCGCGCTCTTCGCTCCGAGGTCGCCGTGAGCGACGAGCGCAAGCGTGATGATCCCCATCGTCTTCTGCGCGTCGTTGGTCCCGTGCGCAAGCGCCAGCAGCCCCCCTGAGGCGACCTGACCTAGGCGGAAGCCACGGGTCACGAAGCCCGGGCGCAGCCGCCCAACCAACCGGTACACGACCAGGATGGCAACCCCGGCGACGGCGAAGGCGAGCAGCGGGGCGACCAAAGCGGGCACGACGATCTTGCCGAGCAGCCCGTCGCCCTGGATCGCACCCGTCCCATGGGCGGCCAGCATCGCGCCGACCACCCCGCCGATCAGCGCGTGCGAGGAGCTGGACGGCAGGCCGAAGTACCACGTGACGAGGTTCCAGGTGATCGCGCCGATCAGCCCGGCGAAGACGATCGGCAGCGTCACCGAGCCGGCGGCAACGATTCCCTTGGCGACCGTCGCGGCGACCTTCAGCGAGATGAACGCTCCGGCGAAGTTGAGCAGCGACGCGATGCCGATCGCTACCCGCGGAGACAGAGCGCGGGTGGAGATCGACGTCGCCACGACGTTGGCCGTGTCGTGGAACCCATTCGTGAAGTCGAACGCGAGCGCGGTCGCGACCACGATCGCGAAAAGGACGTCGGAGTGCATCAGCTCTGGTCGCCGGCTCCCATCAGACGATCGGTCATCTCAGGCGTTCTTGATGACGATGCCCTCGAGGATGTTCGCCGTGCGCTCGGTCGAGTCGATCGCCGCCTCCAGCCGCTCGAAGATGTCCTTCCAGCGGATCACGACCATCGGATCGATTCCGCCCTCGAACAGCGAGGCGATCGCCTCGCGCGTGATCCGATCGCCCTCGTTCTCGAGCCGGTTGATCTCCACCGTGTAGTGGTTGATCGGCTTGAAGTTACGCAGGCGCGGGATCGCACCGGCGACCTGGCGGCACGACTGCAGCAGCACCTCGGCGAGCCGTTGCGCCTGCTCCATCGGCGCCTCGATCTTGTACAGGCCGAGGTAATCGGCAACTTCTTCGGTGTAGTCGACGATGTCATCGAGCACCGACGCAAGCTCGTAGATGTCATCGCGGTCGATCGGCGTCACGAAGGTCTGGTTGAGGCGATGGACGATGTCGTGCGTTATCCGGTCACCCTCCTGTTCGCAGATCAGGATGTCGCGCGCCAGCCCCGCGTTCTCGGGGTAGGAGCGCAGCATCTGGTCGAGCAGATCGGCGGCGCGAACGATGTTGGTCCCCGCCGCTTCGAAGAGCTCGAAGTACTGCCTGTCCTGCGGGACCAGCACCTGGGACAAGCGGGCCATGCGTCCTCCGTGCTCGCGTTGTGCGAAGCGTGCGAGCGCACGCTGCATCGGCAATCTAGGACGTCCGGCGGACGCCGATGTGAAAGCGTTGTGAACGCCCGGGTCACGGTGCCGCACGACTGGCGGAATCCGTGGCCGTAGGATCTTGGCCATGTGGCGCAACTGGGCAGGTGACCAGCGCTGCGAGCCCGCGTCGATCGAGCGCCCGCGCAGCACGTCGGAGGTCGTGGCAGCGGTGGAGTCGGCTGCGTCTAAGGGGCTGCGTGTGCGGGCCTGCGGCGGCGGGCATTCCTTCTCCGATCTCGTGCCGACCGAAGGGGTGCTGCTCGACCTCCGCCTGATGGATCGCGTGCTCGACGTGGACTGCGCAGGCGGGCTCGCGCGAGTGGAGGCGGGGATCACGATCGCCGAGCTGAGCGAGCAGCTGGCTCCGCACGGGCTCGCGCTGGAGAACCTCGGGGACATCAACGTGCAATCGATCGCAGGTGCGATCGCAACGGCCACGCATGGCACGGGCGCCCGCCTGGGCAACATCTCGAGCCAGGTGGCCGGCGTGCAGCTGGTCGCGGGCGACGGCTCAGTCGTCGAGTGCCCCGCCGGCGCGGATCCCGACGTGCTGCGTGCCGCGCGCGTCAGCCTCGGAGCGCTTGGCGTCCTGACCGAGGTCACCTTGCGCTGCGTACCGGCCTTCACGCTCCATGGCGTCGACCGCCCAGCCCCGCTCGACGAAACGCTCGAACGGCTCGCGGAGCTGGTCGACTCCAACGAGCACTTCGAGTTCTTCAGCTTCCCCCACTCCGACGTCGCGCTCACCCGCACCAACAACCGCACCGACCGCGAGCCGCGGCGGCGCGGCGCGGCCCGCAGCTGGGCCGAGGACATCCTGCTCGAAAACGGCGTGTTCGGCGTGCTCAGTCGCGCCGGCCGGTTGGCCCCGGGCCGCATCCCGCAGCTCAATCGCCTCGTGACCGGCCTCGCGAGTGCGCGCAGCCGTGTCGACCGCTCCGACCGCATCTTCTCGTCGCCGCGACGCGTGCGCTTCACCGAGATGGAGTGGGCGATCCCGCGGGCGGCGGTGGCGGACGCGGTGCGAGGCGTGTTCGAGCTGATCGATCGGCGCGAGCTCCAGGTCAACTTCCCGATCGAGGTTCGCTTCGTCGCCGGCGATGACGCCCTGCTGAGCCCGGCGGCCGGGCGCGACACGGGGTATGTCGCGGTCCACATGTACCGCGGGATGCCGTGGCGCGCCTACTTCGAGCAGGTCGAGGCGCTGATGGTCGAGCTCGATGGGCGCCCCCATTGGGGCAAGCGTCACTTCCAGACGGCGGAGACGCTACGGCCGCGCTACCCCGATTGGGACCGCTTCCAGGCGGTGCGCGCGCGACTCGATCCGGACGGGCGCTTCACGAACGACGCGATCGAGCGCGTGCTGGGGCCGGTCGAGCCGGCTGCCGCCGGCGCCGGTTAGAGAAAGCAGCGGCCCTCGCCGCGGTAGGTCGGCGCCGATTCGACGATCTGATCGCCGGCGATCAGGTGCAGTGCGTCGAAGCGCTCGCACAGCTCGCCCGCCTTGGCGTGGCGAAAGTACACGCGGTCACCCACGCGCAGCTC